>DASXWF010001442.1:0-6402 GCA_036503835.1 Polyangiaceae bacterium
ACGGCTTCTCCCGCGCTTCGCGCGCAGGAGACCAAGAAAGACGAAGCCGGCGCCGGCGATTGGAAGTTCACGTATCACGGCTACCTGCGCGCTCCGATGCGCGTCGGCTTCGGCAAGCTCCTGCCCGAAGACACGAACGGCTACGCAATCCTCGACGAGGACGGTGAGGAACACACCCGGACACTGCACGAAGCCGCCGTGCCCGACGATCAGTCGTTGAGCTTCCAATCCACCTCCCACAACCTGCGCTCCTGGAGCGAAGCCTTCTTCGGCTTCGGGAACCGCCTGGCCACCGGCGTCGTGGGCCTCGGCTCGTACAACTTGACCGAGGGAGGATTCAACGACGTGGACGCCAACTGGGGCGTCACCCAGGCCTACGTGCTTCTGACCCCGGACTTGCCGTTCGAGGGCGTGCGGCTCTGGGCCAAGGCCGGCGCCATCGTCGACAAGTACGGCATGTCGGGTCGCTACGACTCCGGCGAGTACGACACGTACATGTTCGGTCGTACGCACGTCGTCGGCGAGACGGCCCACGTCGAATACGACCTCACGCCCGCCTGGACGCTCGCGTTCGAGCAGGGCTTCGGAACCCACAAGCCGGATCCCAACTGGTACAACAACGCCCGCTACACGCTGCTCCACCACGAGCATGCCTGGCTGAAGCAGGGGCGCGATCTCGAGTTCGGGCTCCACTACCTGATGTCGTGGTCGCAGGAGGAATACCGGCCGCAGGCCTCCGCCGACGACGAGTTCCAGCAGCCGGGGCAGGGCGTCGACGGCGCGCCGCGCAACGGGCTGCCGCCCGGGCACCTGTGGGTCGCGGGCGCGGACGTGCGCGCGGAGCTCGGACCGTTCGGCTACGTCTACGGCGCGTACAGCCACGTCGGGGCCGACTACGCTCTCACCGTCTCCCGCGCGATCGAGGTCATGCACGCGTCGGGCGGCGGCGAGTTCAGCCTCGGTGTCGTCGGCAACTACCTCGACAGCCCGAACTGCATCAACGCGCCGTCCATCGACCCGCAGCCCGAGCCGCCGACGTCCGCGCCCGAGAACTGGACCGTGCTCGATCCGGACGGGTGCAGCGACGGCAACGGTGCACTGAACGCGCTGCACGGCCACTACGAGTTCAGCCTCACGAACTTCCGCCGGCAGATCGCGGGCGGGCAGCGCTTTTGGGGCGACGGCTTCGACGCGATCCTGAAGCTCTACGGCATGATCGTGTTCGTCGACAGCGCGGCGCGCGACACGACCCAGGGCCCCACGACGGGCGGGAACGACGCGCTCGCCGCGGCCACCGATCTGCCCGAACGCTACCGCATCAGCAAGGCCAAATACGGCGCCGATCTCACGCTGCAGGTGCTGCCCTGGCTCTCTCCCGGGTTGCGCTTCGATCGCGTGATCCCGAACAGCCGCATCGGCGAGCAGAGCTTCGCGATTCTCTCGCCGCGGCTGCAATTCAAATCACAATGGGTCACGCACGAGCGCTTGACCATCGGCTATTCGCGCTACTTCTACGACCAGCGCGTGTGCGAGCCGCGCGTACCGAATGCGCTCACCGACATCGGCGGGACGGTCGCCGATCCGGACGATCCGCTCGGCGCCTACCGCTGCGCGCAGCCGCCGTCATCGCCCGTGCCGTACGACGGTTTCGGAAGCACCACGGCGAAGCAGGATCCGACGCAGCGCGCGACGGGCGTCACGCGACCGGACGAGAACGTCGTGAAGATCGAAGCCACCATGTGGTGGTGACGCATCCGAGGAGACCCGTATGAAACGTGGATTCGAAAGCCTCAAGCTGCTCGCGATCGGCATCGGGCTCGGCTGCTCGAGTGACCCGTCGCGCCCCGAGCGTCCGTCCGAGCCGGGAAACGCGGGCAGCGCCGGAGCCGCGCAGAATGCCGTGTCGATCGTTCCGGACACGTCCGGCTGGGTCGAACGCAACGAGATCGGGATTCAGGGCGCCTGGTACCCGTACGGCGATCGCTACGGAAAGGCGAAATGTCTGACGGTGGGGCTGCACCAGCCGGCTGAATGCTCGCTGATCGTCGAGCCCGTGCCGCCGCCGGAGGGTACGACCTTTCCCAACCAGGGCGGCGTCCTGTGCACCCGCGGTGAAACCGCGGTGATCCTGCCGTGCCCGCCGGGGCTCACGACTTCCGGCTGTCCGGGGGACGATTTTTCCAACATGTGGGGGGCCGGCATCGGCTTCGACTTCAACGCCGACAAGGGACCGCCCGACGGCGACGGCGCCAAGCATGCGTGGAACCCCGACGCGCACGGCATCGTGGGCGTCTCGTTCGAGATCGACGAGATCCCCGGTCCGAAGTTGCGCGTCGAGTTTCCGCAGGTCCTGACGGAAGAGGAAGCGAGGGCCGTGATGCTCGAGCCGGGTGCCACGACCGACGACCACCCGGACGGTGCGCCCTACTGGGGAGCGGACAAGGACTTTCCTCCCTCGCCGGTGCAGCCGAGCCCCGCGGTCAACGTGATCCGCTGGGAGCAGGTGAAGAAACCGGGCACCAGCCCGTCGTACCAGGTCGACCGCTCGCGCATGCTCGGCATCCAGTTGCACGTGCCCGCCGTGTCCTCGGCGCCGCGCGGCAGCTACGGCTTTTGTGTGAAGAATCTCAGACTTCTGAGGGAGTGAGCCGCTCCGCGACGATCAGCTGGTTCGAGAACGGCGTACCGCGCGAGGCGTCGAGCGTGCGGCAGCGGAACCCCAGGGTTTCGAGGCGCGCCACGATCTCGCTGAGCGGCCGGAAGCAGAGCGATTGCCGGGAGCGGTGCCAGCCGGTCACGCGCGCGAGCTGCTCCGCCGCGCGCGTGAAGAGCCCGCGGCTCTTCCTCGCGCCGTCGGTGTCGCGAATCAGAATCCGCCCACCGCTCCGCACGGAGCGGGCCGCCCGCGCCAGCAGGGCGTCCTGGCTCGAGGCCTCGAGGTAGTGGAGCACGTCGATCAGGAGCAACGTGTCGCAGGCTGAAAGCTCGGCGCTCGTGAGGTCCGAAACTTCGAACCCGGCGGCATCGCCCGCGGCGCGCCGCGCCACTTCGATCTTGCGCTCGTCCAGATCGAAGCCACGCACCGATCTGGCCTTTCCGAGATCCAGCAGGCACAGGGCGAGCTGCCCGCGCCCCGCACCCGCATCGACGACCTCCCCGAGCTCGAATTCGAGGTCGGCGATGCACTCGAGCACGGGATCGAAGCGCAGCTTGCCCTCGACGTACTTGCGGTCGGCGATGCGAGCGGACCCGTAGCGCGCGAGAGTCCGTTCGCGCGCAGCGTCGAGGGCCGAGCTTGCCTCCGCGCGCCGGCCGGCCAGAAGCCAGACGAGGCCGCCGCCGAGTCCGGCGAGCACCGCGCCGACGAGCAGGCTGCCCACCGCCGCCTGCGCGAGAAATCCGCTCGCGCCGAGCTCCCGCGCGCGCGTCACGTCGAACGCAGCCGATTCCCCCCGCAAGAGCCAGGATCCGACTTCGACCTCGGCCGTGAGCAAGAACGGCGCGACGAACGGATTCGAAATGTTCGCGGCGAGGTACATCACGACCATGTCGAGCCTGAGGAGCAGGCAGAGGCCGAGGCAAATCGGGAAATGCAGTCCGTAGAGCGGCAGACACCCGACGAACAGACCGAGCGCGCACGCCGCGGCGAGCTTGGCCGGCGAGCTCCGGCCGCCTCGCAGCAGGCGCCAGGCGCGTGTGAGGCCGGCACGGATCCCCCGCGGCGAGGCGGCCTCGGGGCGCTGGGGACGCGCGAGCGAATCCATGTTGGACCGCCCGTTTTCGTCCGGGGAGGTTTGCGGCGCAAGGGCGCCGCCGTTCGCGGCCGGAAGCTACGCGGCCGCGCTGTCCGATACGGTGTCCAGAGAAGCGACCGCAACGGGCGACGAGGCGACCGGCGACGACCGCTCACCCCGCAGGCGCAAGCGAACCTCGACCCCTTGGCGGTCGAACTCTGCGCTCAGCCCATCCGTCAGCCCGACGAGCTCGTCGTAGAGCTCGTCGTCGGGTTCGTCGGCGCAGAGCGCCAGCTCGCCGCGCCGGCCCGCGGCCATGTGCGAGAGCAGGGCGAGCGACAGGAGCCGCCGCGAAGCGTTGCACTCGGCGTCGCACCGGGGCGAGATCAGCAGCAGGGCGCTGTCGATTCTGCGCCCCGTGCGCTCGAAGCTCGCCACGCGCGCTACCGCGCGGTGGACGGTCTCGAGCGGTGATTCGCCGCGAATCTGGGCGATGACCACGGTCTCGTCACGGCCGTCCGGAACCACCTCCGTATCGAAGCGAGCGGCGCCGTCCTCGCGTACGACCAGGCGGATGCGAAGTCCGTCCGGCGTCGCATGGGGCGCCTTGCGGAGGCGGGGAATTTTCTCGCTGCTCGGGGTCATCTCTTGGGGGCTCCGGTCGATATCTCGGGGTTCGCCGACGGGTTGCGCCGAACCTAAGCAAACATCGATCCAATGCCCTGACGGCCGTCTCCGCTCGACCTGCCGAGTCGTCCTCGTCCCGTGCGCCTCGGAACCCGCGCGTTTTTGGCTGCAAACGCAGGCATGACCGGCCGGAGCTCCGGCGTTGCCTGGAAGCAAGGCTGCGTCAGCGCACGGGCTCTTTTGCCACGTTGTCGTGGCCCGCCCCGTTGCGCGCCGCCGGGGGCCCGGCGCCGAGCCACCTCTCCAGCAACGCCCGGAGTGTCGCTTCGCCGATGGGCTTCGCGACGTAGTCGTCCATGCCCGCAAGGATCGCGCGCGCTCGCTCGCCGGCCGCGGCGAGCGACGTCACGGCCACCATCGGGATCCGGGTCCTCGTTCCGGCCCCGGCCCGGATGCGCCGCACCGTTTCATATCCGTCGAGACCGGCCATTTTCACGTCGAGCACCACGAGCGCGTAGTCGGAATGCGTGAGCGCTTCGAGCACCTCGCGGGTCGTGCCGGCACGTTCCACCTCGCAGCCGAAGCGCTCGAGCGTCTTCGCCAGCGGCTCCGCTTCCCCCGCCTCCTCCTCGGCCACGAGCACCCGCGTCGCGCGGCCGAAGCGCCCGCGGGGTACGCTGCGGCCGCCGCTAGGGCGCTCGGAGTTTCTCCGGCGCCGTCCGCTGGGGCGCGTTCTGTGCTCTTCGAGGGCAAGCTCGATGGTGCGACCGAGCTCGCGGCGGCTCGCCGGCTTGGCCAGCACCTCGTCCACGTACGTGCGGGCGTCACCGACTTCCGCGCCGAGCTCCGACGCGAGCATCACGATCGGCAGCGATCGGAGGCCGAGGTCGACTCGAATGCTGCGCGCGAGCTCGGCTCCGCTCATACGAGGCATGCGATCGTCGACCAGCACGAGCTCGAACGGGGCATCGTCGCGGATGGCCGTCCGGAGCTGCTCGAGCGCGTCGTCGCCGCCGCTCGCGCAGCGCACCTTCATGCCCCAGCCCGAGAGCAGCTCGCGCAGAGCCGCGAGGTTCGTGAGGTTGTCGTCGACGACGAGCGCCTTCAACGGAAAGTGGAGCCCCTGCTCGACGCGCGCCGGGCGCCGCGACTCCTCGACCGGAACCTCGAACCAGATCCGGTTGCCGCTTCCTGGCTCGTTCGCGGCGCCGAGCTCGCCGCCGAGCCCGCGTGCGATCTCGCGCGCCAGCACGAGCGCAGAGACGTCGTTTTTGCCGTTCTTCCTCGGAATCTCCGCGCCGCCGCCGAACAGTCCGGCTTTCTCGGCTCCGCTGAGCCCGGGCCCGGGGTGGTCGACCGCGAAGATCAGACGCAGGCGCTGCTGGCGATCCTGCTTCGCCTGGAGCTCCACGAGGATTTCCCCACGGTCGCCGGAGCGGACGGCATGAGCGACGAGCCGCGTGAGAAGCTGGCTGACTCGCTCTCGATCACAGCGCACGAGCTCGGGCACGTTCGGTCCGACCTTGGTGGTGAGCTCGAGGCCGCGGGCCCTCGCCTTCGCGGTGAAGACGCGGAGGACCTCGTCGACCGTGCGGCGCGGGTCACAGCTCGTGAACCGGACGTCGAGCCTGCCCGCCTCGAGCTTCCCGAGATCGAGCAGCTCGTTCATGAGGCTCTGGAGCACGTGCGCAGAAGCCTGGACGCTTTCCGCATAGCGAAGGTGGCGCCCCGCCAAGTCGCTCGCGATCATCAGATCGGTCATGCCGATCACGCCGTTCAGCGGCGCGCGGCTCTCGTGGCCCAGGCTCGTGACGATGGCGCCGAGGCGGCGCGCTCGCTCGCGGGCTCGCGCCGCCTCGTGCTCGAGGGTTTGCAGGGTCGCTTCGGTTTCGCGGACACGCGGTGTCACGAAGAACCGTAGAACCACGAGCCACGCCAGTCCGGCGAGCGCCGCGCCGCCGACGGTCGCGGCCAGGACGCGGCCCCGCGCGGCAAGGGCGTCGGGCGACGCGCCGTGCTTCGAGATCGACGCGGCGAGCTC
>DASXWF010001443.1:0-2569 GCA_036503835.1 Polyangiaceae bacterium
TGTGGCAGGGACAATCGGCAGCGCGCGGCAGAGCCGCATCACTCCGATGGGCGGCGGGGGCCGAGGCCGCGAAGGCGGGTGCCTGAAAGCGCGAGAGCAGCGTGACCACGCCGGCCCCGAGGATCAGGACCGAGCGCAGCCGCGGCAGGCGCGCCCAGCGACTCTTGACCACGAGTTCGAGCGAGACGCCGACGCCCAGGAGCACCGGCAGCGAACCGACCCAGAATGCGCTCATCACCAGGGCGCCGTCCACCGCTCCACCGCTCCCGGCGGCGACGGCCACGAACGCGTACAGCCAGCCGCAGGGCAGGAGCGTGGTGGTGAGTCCGAGCAGCGCGGCGCGCACGGCGGGCGGCTTGTCGCGAAAACTCGCGAGCAGCCGCGAGAGCCCTCCTGCGAGGGGCCGCCCTGGACCCTTCTTCAGCCGAACGAAGCCCGAACGTGGAGCGAGCCCGACCGCGCCCGACAGCAGCAGCAGCACGCCCGTGGCGATAGCCGCGACGTGAGCGACACCCGCCGCTCGGCCGGCGAGATCGAGGGCGCGACCGAGAGCGCCCGCGCTGGCGCCGAGCACCGCGTACGTGACGAGCCGGCCCGCGTTGTACAAGACGTGAAGAGCGGTGCGCGCACCGGTGCGGCCTCCCGCTTCGCCCGCGTAGGCGGCCACGAAGCCACCGCACATCGCGGCGCAGTGAAGGCTTCCCGCCACGCTGGCGAGCGCCACCGCGAGCCAGGCCGCAGGTGTCACGGCGCAGCCTGCCTGCGCGGCACGTCGGCGCGCACGATTTGCGTGAAACGCTTGCCGTCGCGCACGACACTGAAGCGAAATTCCCAGAGTCCCGGACGGGGCTGACCGAGACCGACCGCATAGGCGCCGGCCTCGCTCTCGCGCAGGGTCAGGCGCCTGACGTCCGCCGCGCGCGCGTTCGCGAACGCCTCCACACCGACGGAAGCCCCTTCGAGCTTCGCACCGTTGCGATCGCGGAGCGTCGCCCGGAGCTCGACGCCCTCGGACGTAGCGACGCTCTCCGCCTCGATCGTGTAGCCGAGTCGCGCGTTCTCCGCCCATTCGAGCTGCTGGCCGTCCCAGCGCACCGCACGCTGGTAGTAGTCCGATTCGAGCGCGAAGCTCGGGTCGCTCCGCGCAATCGACGCCATCACGAGGACACCCGTCAAGCTGGAGACGAGGAGCACGACCGGCAGGAGCGCCCAGAAGGTTCCTCGGCGCGATTTCGAGAGTTCAGGGGCGGATTCGGTGACGGTGTTCATGGGGAGCTTCCGACGCTGGGACCGAGCAACCGGTACGGCACTTCCACGGAAAAGCCGTGGGGACTCGCGACGCGCACGCGGATCTCGCGGCGACCCGCGCTGAACGACGCCCGCGGCGCGACGGCGAACACGGCGGTCGTGCGCTGTGCGCCGGCGGCGACCTCGAGCGGGTTCTCGGGCGCGATCAGCTCCACGTGCGGAGCGGCGACGAGCTCGATGCGGTACTGCTCCGCGCGCTCACTGCGGTTTTGCACCTTGACGCGAAGCTCTCCCGTGACGAGATCGCCTCGCTGCGTGAACGGGGCGCCGATTCCGCGCAGCACCGTCACTTCGGCGACCGGCTTCGTCGCGGCGAACAGGACCAGGGCGCCCAGCAAGACGGCGAGCAGGATCGGATAGGCGATGACGCGCGGCCTGAGCACGCGCGTCGCCGCCCGCGTTTCCAGCGTCGCTTGCGAGCCGTAGCGGATGAGCCCGACCGGCTTCTTGATCTTCGTCATGATGCCGTCGCAAGCGTCGGCGCACTGCGCGCAGGCGATGCACTCGAGCTGCAAGCCGTCGCGGATGTCGATGCCGGTCGGGCAGGCGACGACGCAGGCGCCGCAATCGATGCAGTCGCCGCGACCGGGCAACGGCTTGCCCTTGCCGCGCGGCTCGCCGCGCGGCCGGTCGTAGCCGATGATCAGCGACTGCTTGTCGAGCAGCACGGACTGAAGGCGCGCGTACGGACAGACCGTCGTGCACATCTGCTCGCGAAACACCGCGAAGTCGAAGAACACGAGCCCCGTCGTCACCGCCACGATCACGAACGGCGACCAGTGCTCGAGCGGCGACAGCTGCATCCACGCGAGCAGCGTCCTCGGCCCGACGAAGTACGAGAGGAACACGTTGGCGAGCGCGAAGGCCACCGCCAGAAACACCACGTTCTTGGCCACGCGCCGCAGGCTCGGCCCGCCGCGATCGAGCCTGAGCTGGTCCTCGCGCCTGCCCTCGAACCAGCGTTCGATCGGCCGGAACAGGAACTCCATGTACACCGTCTGCGGGCAGGCCCAGCCGCACCAGCCGCGGCCGACGAGCGCCGTGATCCAGATCACGGCGACGAAGATCGACAAGAGGAGCAGCATCAAGAGCACGCCGTCGGTCGGCAGGAACGTCTGCCCGAACAGCGTGAATTGGCGCCGCGGCAGGTCGAGCAGGATCAGCGGCTTTCCGCCGATCTGGAGCCAGGGCGCGACCGCGAAGAGCACCATGAGCCCCCACGCCGTGACGCGCCGCGCGCCGTGCCGCGGCCCCGGATAGA
>DASXWF010001444.1:0-6779 GCA_036503835.1 Polyangiaceae bacterium
GTGGTGGGCAACTCGGTCATCGGCATGGGCACGCTCACCTTCACCACCGACGGCGCTCTCAATACGGTGGCCGGCAACACGGCGACCGTGAGCTTCGCGGGGGCCACGGGCGGCCAGGTGATCGAGCTCGACTTCGGCACCTCCATCGGCGCGGGCGGCACGGGCCTCGACGGCCTCACGCAGTTCGCGGGCCCCTCGAACGTTTCGAGCCAGGGCCAGGACGGCTACGCCTCGGGTGACTTCTCGGGCGTCGCGGTCGACGGCCAGGGCGTCGTGACGGGCCTCTACACGAACGGCCAGCAGCTCGCGATCGGCCAGCTCGCGATCGCGAAGTTCCGCTCGAACGACGGCCTCGGCCGCGCCGGGCAGAACCTCTGGATCGAGACGCGCGAGAGCGGCAGCGTCGCCTTCGGCACCGCAGGCAGCGGCGGCCGTGGCGCGGTTTCCGCCGGCGCGCTCGAAGGCTCGAACGTCGATCTCGCCGAAGAGTTCGTCGGGCTCATCCAGCACCAGCGTTCGTTCTCCGCCAACTCGAAGACGATCACGACGGCGGACGAGATGTTGCAGGAACTCATCAACATCAAGCGCTGATCGCAGTGAATGACCCCCGGGCTAGCAGGTAGACTTCATGGAAGCTGAACACAGTACGGAAGGTACCGCCGGGCCGGGGGCTCCGAAGAAGAGCAAGTTGGGATTGATTCTGGCCACCGTCGTCGTCCTCGTCCTCGTGGCGGGCGCGGCGGTGGCCGGGACCATGCTGGGTCCCAAGCTCGTCGGCGGAGGAGAGAAGAAGAAAGAGGCCAAGGGCGCTCATGCCGAGAAGGGCGCCGAGGGCCACGAAGGAGAGGGGGACGGTGAGCCCAAGATCGGAGAGACCACGGAGCTCACCCCGATCCTCGTCGATACCCGAGCCGAGGACGGCTCGCTGCACCACCTGAAAGTGGTGCTCGCCGTCGAGCTCACCGAGGGCACGCCCAAGGAAGAGTTCATGAAGTATTCGCTGCGCGGACGCGAGGCGGCCGTCGCCTACCTGCGCACGCAGAGCTACGACACGATTGCGGCTCCGGAGCGCTACAACGACGTGCGCGCGGAGCTCAGCAAGCAATTTACCGAAGCGGTCGGCCCGTCGAAAGTCGCGCGGGTTCTGATCACCGACTTCGTCGCACAGTGATGCCATGGAGAGGGGCCGTCTGCACCGCGACCCCGGACACTCCGTCCGGCCTTTCGATCTGACCGGCCGCGAGCGGCACCTGCGCGCCGCGATGCAGGCAATGTCCCGCATCGGCTCGCGTTTCGCCCGGGCCGGGCGCAAGACGTTACCATTCATGGCGCGCCGGCGTTCGCGCCTGCTCCCGCAGGGCGTCGCCATCGCCGACGGTCTCGCCACCGCTCAGGATCTCGGCCGCAGCGTGCGGCTCGAGGTCGCCCTCGAAGGCAACGGCGGCGCGTGGGCCGAGCTCGTGATCAACGCTGAGGGTCTCGCCCTGATCGTCGAGGGCACGCTCGGCGCCGGCGGCGGCGGCGGGCTGACGGCGCTCGGCGAGGACATCACTCCCGCGGCGCGCGCCCTGGCGACGCGCATCGCGCGTTCGCTCGCCCAGGACCTCGTGACCGCGATTCGCGAGGAGGTCGGGCTCGAGTTCGAGATCGGCGCCGTGAAGAGCATCGCGCCGGGCGACGTCACGGAAGGCCGCAACTCCGACGGGCTGCGCATCGATT
Organism: Polyangiaceae bacterium; assembly: GCA_036503835.1. Classification (GTDB taxonomy): domain Bacteria; phylum Myxococcota_A; class Polyangia; order Polyangiales; family Polyangiaceae; genus PMG-095. Next base: position 1,720 of record DASXWF010001444.1, read on the forward strand.
GCCTGTTCGAGGGCATGCCCGATTCCGCCTGCGTCGCCGTCGTGATGAGCGCCGAGGCGCTCGAGGAAGCGGCGCGCGACCACGACGAGGCGCCGGCGCAGAACGGCGACCCGCGCGTGGTCGAGGGCATGCGCGACGTGCCCGTCCAGCTGGTCGCGGAGCTCGGTTGCACCACCCTCGGCCTGCGCCGGGTGCTGTCGCTCAAGGTGGGAGATGTACTCCGCCTGCCCACCGCGCTCGACGACACGATTTGTGTCCGCGTCGGCGGCGTTGCGAAGTTCGCGGCCGTCCCCGTTGCCTGTCGTGGCCAGGTCGCGATCGAGATTCGCGGACGGCACGAAGATTGAAAGGGAGTCTTCACGATGTCCGAAAGCAGCGTCCGTCCCGGTCCCGATCTCTCCCAGGCACACCCCTCGCCGCTCTCCGCCTCACACGCGGAGCCGCCGCGGCCCCCGGCACTGAAAGGCATCGATAGCCTGGGTTTCGTGATGGATGTGCCCGTGGCCATCACGGTGGAGCTCGGGCGCCGCACCGTCAAGATTGCCGAGGTTTTGCGGCTCGGCCCGGGTTCGGTGCTCGAGCTCGAGAAGGCCAACGGCGAGCCGCTCGACCTCTACGTGAACGATCGGCTGATCGCCCGCGGCGAAGCGGTCGTCATCGGCGAGCGCTATGGCATTCGTTTGACGGAGGTCGTCATCAACGACGACACTCGGCGCGGGGGGACCGAATGAGAGCGAGCGTCTACGGCGCGGGCGTGGCGCTCGCCGCGTTGCTGACGGCGCTGCCGGCGTTTTCCGCCGAGCCCGCCCCGGCCCTGCCGGCTCCGGCGGTCGCCGCCCCGGCCGAGGACCTCTTCGGCCCGCCGCCCCCGCCCTCTCAGCTCGGCTCTCCGGTCGCGGCTGCTCCGCGTCCCGCCGCCGCGCCGGCTCCGGCCGCCGCCCCGGCCGTCCCGTCGAACGCCGCCTGGCTGCGTCAGCCCGGGCGCCCGGCGCCGGCGAAGCTCGAGACCAAGGCGCCGATGAGCCCCTGGCGCGTCGCTCTGACCCTGATCGTGGTCGCCGTGCTCGGTGGCATCGCCTACTACGCGCGCCGCCGCCGTCAGACGCCGGCGGCGTCGAACGTGACCGAGAAGCTCAAGGTGCTGGGCTCGACGCGCGTCGGGCCGAAGGCCTTCGCGGTGGTCGCCGAGGTCGGAGGCAAGCGCCTGTTGCTCGGCGTCACGGAGCAGGCGGTCAACACCCTGGCCTGGCTCGACTCCGAAGCCGACGAAGAAGAGCGGCGCGAGCCCGCGCGTCCGAGCCGGCCCGCGCCGGTCCGCCGTGAGCCCGAAGAAGCGGCGCAGGGTCCTAGTGGTTTCTTGCGGCTCCTGCGCAACGCCGTGGGTTCCGCGGAAACGCGCAACGTCGCCGCCGACGAGATCGCGCAGCAAACGCGCGACGAGGTCACCCTCTCCCGGCGCAACAAACCGGAGGTGACCGACGACCTCGAAGGCCAGGTCCGGGGCCTCGCGCGCCGCCGCAGGGATCCGTCGTGAACCCCGCTCAAGAACTGATCAACAACCAGACGCTCGCGCCTTCGCTCAAGATCCTCCTGGTCCTGGGCGTCGTGGGCCTCTTGCCCGCGATCATCCTCGCGAGCACCTCCTTCGTCCGCATCGTGGTGGTGCTCTCCTTCATCCGCCAGGGCGTGGGCATGGCGCAGTCGCCGCCGAGCCAGGTGCTGATCGGGCTCTCGCTGTTCCTCACGGCGTTCACGATGTCCCCCGTGCTCGGAGAGATGAAGACCGCCGCTTACGACCCGTACACGGCCGGACAAATCGGCGACCTCGAGGCGCTCGAGCGCGCGAGCCAGCCGCTCAAGGCGTTCATGCTGCGGCAGACGCGTGAAGCGGATCTGCGCCTGTTCTACGAGGCGACGCGCACGACGCTGCCCGCCACTCCCGACGAGGTGAGCATGCGCCTGGCGGTGCCCGCCTTCGTGATCTCGGAGCTCACCACGGCCTTCCAGATGGGCGTCGTGATCCTGTTGCCGTTCTTGATCGTCGATCTCGCGGTCTCGTCGCTGCTCATGAGCATGGGCATGATGATGGTGCCGCCGAGCACGCTGTCCTTGCCGATCAAGCTGGTGCTGTTCGTGCTGGTCGACGGCTGGAGCCTGATCGCGGGCTCGTTGCTGAGGAGCTTCGCGTGACGGTCGACGGCGCGGTCGAGCTCTTCACGCGCGCGTTCATCGCCGCCATGAAGTTCGCGGGCCCGATGCTGCTCGTCGCGCTCGTGGTCGGCATCGTCGTCGGCATTCTGCAGGCGGCGACGCAGGTGAACGAGGCGAGCGTCAGCTTCGGCGCGAAGCTCCTCGCCGTGGGCGTCACCTTCGCGGTGCTGGGATCGTGGACGCTGCGGCAGTTCGTCGATTACACCTCCCGCACGCTCGCCAGCATCGCGGACGTCGTCCGGTGAATCCGATCGAGGTCTTGCTCGAGGACCGCGCGGTCTCGCTGGTCTGCGCGATCGCCCGCATTTCGGGCCTGGTGCTGGTGGCGCCCCTGCCGTGGACGGTGGCGCCGCTGCGGGTGCGCGCCGCGCTCGTGATCGTGCTCGGGCTGGTCGTGACCGCCTCGCCGATCGCCGTCGATCCGACGCTCGCCGAGCGGCCGCTCGCCGTCATGCTCTCGGTGGTGAGTGAATTCGCCATCGGCGCTTGCATGGGCATGAGCGTGCGGCTGGTGATCGCGGTGGCGGAGGTCGCTGGCGAATTCATCGCGCCGCAGCTCGGTCTCGGCGTCTCGCAGCTCTTCGACCCGCACACACGCGTCTCCGAGACCGCCGTCGCCGCGGCCTTTCGTCACTTGACGATGCTGCTCGCCGTGCTGGCCGGCCTGCACCGCCAGGTGCTCGCCGCGCTGCTCGGCAGCTTCGAGCTGTTGCCGCCCGGCACGCTCGTCAACCCGGGGCGCGCGGCGGGCGCGATCCTGGCGCTCACGGCGGGTAGCGTGGAAGCGGGGGTGCGCATCGCGCTGCCCGTGGTCGCGGTGCTGTTCATGGTGCAGATCGCGCTCGCGTTCATCGCGCGCGCGGCTCCGGCGCTTCAGATCTTCTCCGTGGGCTTCGCCGTCACGCTCGGCGTGGGCTTCCTGGTCATCGTCCTCTCGCTGCCCGACACGGCGCGCATGCTGCTCGTCGAGATCTCGCACGTCGACACGCGCATCCAGGCGCTGCTCGGCGCGCTCCTCTGAGCAAAGTCCATGAGCGAAGAGGACGACAGCGAGAAAACACAGGAAGCGAGCCCAGAACGGCGGCGCCAGGCGCGCGAAAACGGCCAATTCGCCAAGGCGCGCGACACGGGCGCGATGGCGGCTTCGTTCGCGGTGCTGCTGGCGCTCGGCGGCTTCGGCGACTCGCTCTTGATCAAGATGCGCGATTTCTCGGTGCGCTGCTTCCGCGACGCCGGGGCGCTCGCCGGGGACGGCCTCGACGTCGCGGGACGGGAAGCCGCGTTCACGCTGGTCGGGTTGATCCTGCCGATCCTCGCCGCGGCCTGCATCGCGGGCGTCGCCGCCGGCCTCTGGGAAGCGGGTTTCCACCCGAACCTGGAGCTTGCGCTGCCCAAGTTCGAGCGGCTCGATCCGATCAACAAGCTCCAGCAGATGTTCTCGCCGAAGCAAAGCGCGATGAGCATCGCGCTGTCGCTCGGGCGCGTCGCCGTGGTCGGCCTCGTCGCCTACCTCGTCATCGAACGCGAGCTCCCGCGCCTCGAGCGGCTCTCGACGGCGCGCCTGCCCGACGCCATGCTCGCCATCGGCGGCGTGCTCTCGAAGCTCGCCCTGTGGTGCACGCTCGCGCTCGCCGTGCTGACGGCGCTCGACTACGGCCAGTCCTGGATGCGGCACGAGGCCAGCATCCGCATGTCGCTCGACGAACTGAAGCGCGAGCACAAGCAGCAGGAAGGCGACCCGCGCCTGAAGGCTCGCCAGCGCTCGGCGGCCCGCGAGCGCATGCGCCGCGGCCTGAAGAAACAGGTGCTCGAATCGGACGTGGTGATCGCCAACCCGACGCACATCGCGATCGCGATACGCTACAAGGCCGCCCAGGGCGCGCCCGTCGTCCTCGCGAAAGGTTTCGACGAGGTGGCGCTCTATATGCGCCAGATCGCCGAGGAGGGCGGCGTGCCGGTGATCGAGAACAAACCGCTCGCCCGGGCGCTCGCCGAGGTGCGCGTGAACCGCGTGATTCCCGTCGAGTTCTACGGGGCGGTCGCAGAGGTGCTCGCGTTCGTCTACCGCTTGAAGAACCGCGGCCGGCGCGCGTAGCTCGAGCGGGCGTCACGCCTCGTCGTCCCCGTGAGAAGCGGCAAATCTTGCGCGTTTCGGGAACGCGTCGAAGTCCGAAGGGACTTTGCAGTCGTGTCCGTGCCCGAGCTGGTGCTACGCTCCGAGAGCGATGTCGCTCGCCGGTCGGCGCTGGATTGCGCTGCTCGCTCTCTTGAGCGTTGTGGTGTCGCTCGGCGTGAGCGCAGGGGGTCGGCTGTATTGCCGGATGATGGACCGCACCGTGAGCGCGTGTTGCTGCGCCAAAGCGGAGCCCGCTCCGGCGGCCGCTGCGAGTTCGGCCGAGCTTTCGCGCGCCAACTGCTGCCAGCGCATCGAGCAGCGCGGCGCCGCCGTGCCGGGCGTGCGTGACGCTGCCGCGCGTTTGCCTTCCCCACCGCTCGCGACGGCGACGCCGTGGTTCGACCTCGTCGCAGATTCCACTCCTGCCGTTCGCATCCCGCAGCGCGTTCAGGCTCGCGCACCGCCCCGCTCGGGGCCGCCTCTGTTTCTGAAGCACTGCGCCCTCCTCAGCTGAACCGGCGTCGATCCGCGTAGGACGCGAGCGCGGAATGGGTCCGTGCTCGCACCGGATGCACGCTCGCGCGCATGGTTCCGCGAGCGGACTCGGTCGCGAAGCAGGAGGAATCTTGGTGTTCATCGCTCGTCATTTCCGGTGGAGCTTCTGGCTTTGCATGGTCCTTTCGGTTTCGACCGGCGCCGCCGCGGCGGTGCCCGGCGACGGGGAAGGTGCGCC
>DASXWF010001445.1:0-1896 GCA_036503835.1 Polyangiaceae bacterium
CTGGCTCGTGGGGCAGGCGCTGCACCTCGCGACCGAGCCGGCGACCGCGCGGCGCATTGCGGCGCGCTTTCGGGCCGCAGCGGCGGAGCCGCGACCCGAGGGGGAGCGAGCGCCACCGCCGCGGCCGCCGAGCCCGCTCGAGGAGCTGATCCGCGCGCATCGCATCCTCGGCGTTCCGCCCACGGCCACGAATCGTGAGGTCGAAGCAGCGTGGAGAAAAAAACGCGCCGAGTACCATCCCGATCGCGCCGCGCAGGATCCGGACGAGTTCGAACGGCGGAGCCGCATCTCCGTCGAGCTCAACTGGGCGCGCGATCTCATTTTTTCGCACCGCGCGGGCTCCGCGCGCAAGCCCGCCGCTTGAGGCCGCGCGGCACGCGGGGCTCAGAATTTCGGCATTTTCTTGCGCTTCGGGTGCGGTTCGGCGCTCGACGGCGGGGCGTCGTCGGGCCGTTTCTGCTTGGCGAATTTCTTCTTCGGGGCGTCGAGCGGGGCGCAGGAAGGCGAGCCGTCCTGCGCGGCGAGCTCCGCGCGGAGCGTCGCCATCGCAGTCTCGAGCGCGAGCTTTTCGTGCTCGAGGCTGCTCATGCGTTCCTCGAGTGCCCCTTTGCCCGCGAGCTCGGCGCGCAACGTGGCAAGCTGGTCCCGGAACACTTCGTTCTCGCGGAGCAGCGTCCGCTGGCGCTCCTCGTCCTCGAGCTGCTCGCGCTCCTCGTCTTCGAGCCGCTCGCGCCACGAGCTTTGTCGCTCTGCCTCGGCGCGTTCGAGCTCGGCGCGCCGGCGCTCCAGCTCGGCTTCTCTGACACCGAGCGCGCGGTTTTCGCTCTCCACGCGTTTCTGTTCGCGCGTGACGGCTGCGGCGCGGCGTGCGAGACGGCGTTCCGCCTTGCGTGAAAGAGCCTGCAGGGCGAGGGCCGGCGCCGCCGTTCTGAGCGCTATTTGCGCCGCGGCGTTTCTGCGCCCCGAGCCGGCCGCCACCAGCAACGTCGCGCCCGCGACCTCGACTTGCGACGAGTCGAGGATCAGCATCTGGCCGAGGACCTGATGCCCGAGCCGGCCGTGGCCGAGGATGACGCCGCCGACCACCCGCGCCAGCTTGCTCAGCGGGTTTTCGGCCATCAACGCTCCTGGGTATCCACCACCCACGCCATCTGGAGGGCGGTGACGATCGGTTCCGGTCCGGTCGCCGGCGGCGCCGGGCTCGCGACTTCGTCCAGCCGCGCCGACGCGGTCACCGTGATGGTCAGGATGCCGTCCGCGACCGAGGCCGAAATCCTGCGCAGCCGCGGATTCGCGCTCACGGGCAGGGCGCTCGAGAAGGTGACGGCCGCCGGCGTGGCCAACGCGGGTACGTCGGTGAAGGTGCTGAAGTCGGCGACATGGTCGGGCGCGACCAGGGCGGCCACATCGATGCTCGCGGAGTAGGTCTCGAAGCGTTCGCCCCGGTCCGCGCTGGATGCCAAGAGAAGTGCTGCGCTGCTCGGCGCTGCGGCCAGCGCGAACGCCTCCGGTTCGGCGAAGCCGGTCACGAAGCGTTCGTGCTGCCTGCCGCCCAGCAACCACCAGCCCGCGAGCAGGTTCCCGAAAGGAGCAAGGTAGGACCAGATATCGGCGTCGCGGGCCGTCTGGGGAGAGCCGGAGAACAGCTCCGTGATTTCGTCGCCCAGCAGCCAGACCGCGAGCGAGAGCGCGATCGTGAGGTTGTGTTCGTGAAACGGCGCTCCTCGCCTCCCGTACGCGAGGAGCGGCACCGTGCTAACGATCGCGAGCTGATCCCAGAGCTCGCGGCGGCCGAGACGGCGGGCGGCGACGCGGTTCGCCACGAGCTCTGCCCGGAGCTCGTCGCGCTTCTGGCCGAGCTTCTTGGAGATGCGCGCGTCGAGCTTGGCGTCGCCC
>DASXWF010001446.1:0-5792 GCA_036503835.1 Polyangiaceae bacterium
CGCGCCCGCCGGAAACGAGCTCGCTCGCGAGCTCGCGGACGTGTTGCTTCACGGCATCGCAGTGAAACCCGCGCGAGTGCGCTGACCAGGCGCGCTCCGCCCATCGCGGACTCGGGCGACCTCGGACGTCAGGTCGACGGCGCCGTGGTAGCTTTGCCGAGGATGTTCACGCAGCCTGGCGCCGAGCTGTTCGTGCCGGATGGATCGAGCGCGGACGAGGCCCTGTCGCGCACGACCCACCTGGGGGTCGGCGCTCACGCGGATGACCTCGAAATCATGGCGATTCACGGCATCCTCGCCGGCTACCGGGGACAGGGCCGGTGCTTCGCCGGAGCCGTCGTGACCGACGGTGCGGGCAGTCCGGGCGCGGGCGCCGATCGCGCCGCGTTGCGCGAGACGCGCAGGAGCGAGCAAAAGCGAGCCGCGACCCTCGGCCGCTACGGCGCCGTCGCGCTGCTCGACCACCCGAGCGCGAGCGTGAAGGATCCGGCCGAGCACGCCGTCGTCGCGGATCTGGTCGCGCTGCTGCGCGCGGCGCGCCCGGAGGTCGTGTACACGCACGCGCTCTCCGACGCTCACGACACGCACGTCGCGGTCACGCTGCGCCTGCTGGCCGCTTGCCGCGCGCTCGGCGCCGGAGAGCGTCCGGCGCGCATCCTGGGCTGCGAGGTCTGGCGCGATCTCGACTGGCTGCCGCCCGAAGACAAGGTCCTGCTCGCCGTCGACGACCACGAGGATCTCCAGGCGGGGCTCGTGGCCGTGTTCGAGTCCCAAATCGGCGGAGGCAAGCGCTACGACCGCGCGGTGCTCGGCCGGCGGCAGGCTCACGCCGTGTTTTCGGAGAGCCACGCGGTCGACCGACATCGAGGCGTCACCTGGGCGATGGACCTCACCCCGCTCGCCTCCGCGGGCGACCCTGCCGAGTACCTGCGAGGGCTCGTCGGCCGCTTCGAGGGCGAGGTTCTCGGGCGGCTCGACCGCGTTCGCGGCGGGAACGGTTTCTGAACCTCTGATCAGCTGTGGTACGGATGATCCCGCTAAAACTCAGTCGGCTACAATTCGGAAACACGGGCGAATCCATGCCCCGGTTCTGGTGATCGACGTGCGGCTCGACGACTACGAGCTCGATTCCAAAAGCTACGACGAGATGTTCATGGCGGGGGGCCACGTCCGGCCGGAGTACCGGGCGCTCGCCCAGCGCCTGGCCGAGATGACGCCCCCCGAGGTCGAGCAGCGCCAGCGGCTCGCCGACCTCCTGCTCAGGAATCAGGGCGTCACCTTCACGGTCTACTCGGACAACGCCGGTATCGAGAAGGTCTTCCCCTTCGACCCCATCCCGCGCCTCATCACCGCGCAGGAATGGGAGAAGGTGGAGCGCGGCCTCGTGCAGCGCGTGCAGGCGCTGAACCACTTTCTGCGCGACGTGTACGGCCCGCAGAAGATCCTGAACGACGGCGTGGTCGACGCCGGCCTGGTCTACGGGGCGAGCGGCTTCCGGCGCGAGATGATCGGGATGCTGCCGCCGCAGGACGTGTACACCCACATCGTCGGCACCGACCTGATCCGGGCCGAGGACGGGCGCTTCCTCGTGTTGGAGGACAACGTGCGGAGCCCCAGCGGCGCCTCGTACGTGCTCGAGTGCCGCGAGGTTCTGAAGCGCGTGTTCCGCGTGCTGTTCGAGCAGTACGGGGTGCGGCCGCTCGACGATTACGCGGATTGGCTGCGGGAAACGCTGCTGCACGTCGCGCCGCGCGTGGCCGACGATCCGACGATCGTGCTCTTGAGCCCCGGGATGTACAACTCGGCGTACTTCGAGCACAGCTTCCTGGCGCGACGTATGGGGGCGACCCTCGTCGAAGGACGCGACCTGGTCGTGACCGACGGCGCCGTGTGCATGCGCACGACGAACGGTCTGCGCCGCGTCGACGTCATCTACCGGCGCATCGACGACGACTACCTCGATCCGGTCGTGTTCCGGCCCGACTCGATCCTCGGCTGCGCGGGGCTGTTCGCGGCTTATCGCAGCGGCGCCGTCGCGCTCGCCAACGCGCCGGGTACGGGCGTCGCCGACGACAAGGCGATCTACCCGTTCGTCCCCGACATGATCAAATACTACCTCGGGGAGGAGCCGATCCTCGAGAACGTGCGCACGTACATCGCCTCGCGCCCCGACGACAGGAAGTACATCCTCGAGAACATCGGGTCGCTCTGCATCAAACAGACGGACGCTTCGGGAGGCTACGGCATGCTGATCGGCACGCAGAGCACGGCGGAGCAGCGCGAGGAATTCCGGCGGCGCATCGAGGCGCAGCCGCGCTCGTACATCGCGCAGCCCGTGATCAGCCTTGGCCGGCATCCGACGATCTGCGACGGCAAGCTCGAAGGACGCTGCGTGGATCTTCGCCCGTACGTCCTCGTCGGCGACAAGGTGCGGGTGATTCCGGGCGGCCTCACGCGCGTGGCGCTGCGCAAGGGCTCGCTGGTCGTGAACTCGAGCCAGGGCGGCGGCTACAAGGATACCTGGGTGCTCGCGGGCGCCGGCGAGCGAGCGTCCGGAAGCGAATCCTCATGATGCTGAGCCGCGTCGCCGACGCCCTCTTCTGGATGGGGCGCTACCTGGAGCGCGCCGAGCACGTCGCGCGCGTGCTGGAGGTGACGCGCGCCACCTTGATCGACCTCGATCAGGTCGATCCCGAAACCGCGCGCAACCAGTGGCAAGGAGCGCTCGCGTCGCTCTCGCTGCCCGACGCCCCCACGGAGAAGCTGCTCTACGACCAGAGCGAGTCCACCTCGCTCGTGTGCTGCATCTCGCGCGCACGGGAGAATGCCCGCCAGGTGCGCGAGGTCATCAGCACCGACATGTGGCAGCACCTCAACCAGGCCTACTGGTCGATCCACGAGGCGCACGCGCGCGGCGTCCACGAGAGCCAGCTCGCGGAGGCGCTCGCCGGAGTCGTGAGCGCCAGCTACCAGTGGGACGGCGTCGCGGACGGCACGACGAGCCGCGACGAGGGTTGGTTGTTCTTGAAGATGGGAAAGTTCGTCGAGCGTCTCGACGGCACCTCGCGCCTGATCAGCGTGCGGGCGGAGGGTCCCACGCGGCCCTCGCCGAGCAGCGAGAACGTGCACTGGGTCGCGCTCCTGCGCTGTCTGTGCTCGATGGAGGCGTACAAGAAGCTTCATCCCCAGCGCGTCGAGCGCAAGCACGTGCTCGACTTTCTGCTGTTCGACGAGCACTTCCCGCGTTCGGTCCGCTACGCGTCGGTGGTGGTCGCGGACTTCGCGCAACGCCTGGCCGAGCTCCACGGCGCGCGCGGCAAGAGCGTGGAGCGCGCGCTCGGTAAGCTCGCCTCGCGCCTCGAGTACGCCGACGTGACCGACATCGAGAAGCGCGGCACCGCGGGGTTTTTGCGCGAGCTCCTGAGCGAGCTCGGCGAGGCGAACGGTCTGCTCCAGCGCTCGTACTTTCTTCAGTAGGGATCAGCGAACCGACATCGGAGCCCACGCATGTTACTCGGCATTCAGCATCGGACGGAGCTCACCTACGCGAACCGCGTCAGCGAATCGGTGATGGAGCTTCGCGTCACGCCGCGCAGCGACAAGAACCAGACGCTGCGCGCCTTCAGCCTGAAGGTCGGCCCCGAGGCGCCCGTCTACACGCACCGCGACTGGAACGACAACCAGGCGCACCACTTCACGATCGTGGCGTTCCACGATCGCGTCGTGATCGTGGCCGGCGCGACCGTCGAGACGCACCCGAAGCTCGTCGAGCTGGCCAAGGCGCCGGACCCGCTGCCGCTCGTCAACCTCGGCCCGCGCTTCCAGGACTTTTTGGGCTTTCTCGGTCCGGTTCAGCGCGATCCGCGGCTCATGCAGTTCGCCGAAGAGGTGGGGCTCTTCCGTTGCGGGCGCGCCTCCGAAGCCGTGCTGCTCGTGATGAGCCGCCTGCGCGATCGCATCGCCTACGAGAAGGGCGTGACCTCGAGCGCGACCACCGTCAGCGACACGCTCGATCTCGGCAAGGGCGTCTGCCAGGACTTCTCGCACGTCGGTCTCGCGCTGCTGCGTATGATCGGCATCCCGGCGCGCTACGTCTCCGGCTACCTCTTCAAGGAGAACGTGCGGGAGCTCGAAACGCACGCCTGGTGCGAGGCGTTCCTGCCCTCGGTCGGCTGGGTGGGACTCGATCCGACCCACGGCGATCTCGCGGGCGAGGGCCACGTGGCGGTCGCCGTCGGTCGCAGCTACGCCGACGTACCGCCGAACCGCGGCGTCTTCCGCGGCGAAGCCGAAGAGCGCATCGCCGTCAAAGTCACGATCGACAGACTGGACGACAGCCTCTCCGCGCACCCGCCCATCGCGCCCGGCTCCCTCGAAATCCCGAGCTTCCGCGACGGCCCGCCCCGCGCCGAGCTCCTCATGAACGTGCTGAAGCTCGAGCAACAGCAGCAACAGCAGCAACAGCAGCAACAGTAGTTGGAGAGCGCTTCGGTCAGCAGCGGACCCCTCGGCAGCGTCCGCCGTCACGCCTGACAGGGCTCGGGCGGCACGACCTGGCAGAGCACGTGGGAGATGGCATTTGCCCGACGCGCGCTCGGCGCGGGCGGGAAGGTCGGCGACGGCGACTGAGTCAAGCGCTCGATCGAGCTCGGCTAGCCCTGATTGAGCTCGATCACGTTGCCGTCCGGATCTCTCACGAAGATCGCGCGGTGCCCGTCGGGGAACGTCGTCGGACCGCCGCTCAGCTTGACTCCGGCTCGAGCGAGGTCGGATTCGGCCTGCTCGATGCTCCTGCAGGAGAGCGCGATGTGCGTGAAGCCGGCGTGCTTGACGGGCTCGTCCATCAGGACGTTGTGCGGGCGGTCGCCGGGCTTGGCGTTCACGATCAGGTTGATCTCGATCCCCGAGGGATGGCGCAGGATGGCGACCGGCTCGGGCGGGTAGGGGCCGCCCGTCAGACGAAATCCGAGCAGGGCGTAGAAGTCGCGCGCCCGCTCGAAGTTCGCGACGCGGATGCCGACGTGCGCGATGGCCGTCAGGAGCGTTTCCATGCGCGCGAGCATGGCATGCGCCGCGAAACCGATCGAGGTTCGGCGGCCGTTCGGCGCTCGCTGCGAGCGGGCGCGCTAGAGTACGGGCCTGACGATGGAGCTCCTGCCTCGGGTCGCCCTCGCGTTGCGTGGCAAGCGCGTGCTGATCTGGGCGATGTCCGCAATCGGGCTCGTTTGCGGGGTGTGGGGACAGGTCGCGGGGCTGCGCGGGGACGCGTCGCGGGCCGTCGCGATCCTGTACGCGGGTTTCCTGGTGGCGGCGATCGGCGGAGCGCTGCATTCGATCGCGTTCTGGTTCGCGCCGCGCACGAAAGACCTACGCTCGCGGTTCGACAGGCTCGCGTGGTTCGTGCGGCCCTATCCTTTTCTGGAGGTGTTTCTGGCGTTGATGTGGCTGACGGCGGTGGTCGTGAACGGGTTCAGCATGCTCGCGCGTTGAGCCGCGCGCGGCTCAGCGATCGGGGTGCTGGTACGAAACGATGCCGTCGAAGAACGGCGCGACCCTGGCCGCCTCTTCGGGGCTCCGCGTCGGCAGCTCGGCGAGCGCGGTGAACCACGGCAGGCGACCCTCCAGACCCACCTGGATGACGGGAGGGACACCGGACGGATCGTCGAGCGTCGCGATCGTCACCTCGGGGTGGAAGCCGTCCGGCTCGTACGTGAGGGGCGTTCCGCATTCGCCGCAGAACCCGCGCTGCACCGTGTTCGAGCTGCGGAAGCGCTTCGGCTCGCCCTTCACCC
>DASXWF010001447.1:0-1846 GCA_036503835.1 Polyangiaceae bacterium
CCGGCATTCGCGGAACCCCAGCCCTCCCAGCAACCGCGCGCGGGCGCCGAGACTCCGGCTCGGACCGAGCCCGCGTCGGGGCCAGGAGCGACGAGCACGGCCTCCGACCCGCAGCCAGCGCCTGATCCCGCGCCCGCCGCAGCGGCTGATCCCGCGCCCGCGCCGCCGCCTCGACCTGCGCAGGATGCGCCCTCGCCCGCGCCGCCCGCGCCGCCCGCGTCCGTCAGCCCCGCCGAACTGGAGCCGGAAGACCCCCCCGCCTATTCGCGGCGTGGCTTCTACCTTTCGATCGGCATCGGTTGCGCCGTCGGCTCGAGCTTGTTCTGCAGCTCTGCCGGGAGCTTCAACTCCTATCCTGCCTTCGCGACCAAGTTTCAGATCGGCGTGGGAGTGACGGATACCATCATGATTCACTGGACGAGCCGCGTCGAGTGGGTGACGTACACGGACTCGACCTTCGATCCCGACACCGGCAGCACGACCTACGACAACGAGCTGCACCCCTGGGGAGTCGGCGGGATCGGAATCACCCATTTCTTCAGCGAGACACCCACTTCGCTCTACATCGGAGCGGACATCGGCTACTCGAACATCATGGACTTCGATCGCGGCGAGAACGACTTCGGATTCGGCACGTGCGCAGAGCTCGGGTGGGAATTCGCCCATCACTTCTCCGTCGAGCACGCCCTCTGCTTGGGCACCGCGGACGACGGCACCGAATACCCGGCCGCCGCGCCATTCCTCGCGTCCCTCACGTTGAACTACATCAGCAAGTAGCGATTGCTCGCTCCGCGAGCGTCACTGTAACGGAGCAGTCACGCACTCACAGAACGTAGCGTCGCAGCTCTCGCACTCCAGGATGCGCAGCGACTCACGCTCCGGGGCGGAACGACCCCGAGCTCGACGAGAGTTCCGCTGCACGTCGGGCAGGTAGGCACGCCCAGAACCAGTTCGCCGCGCGGAGCATCCTACGGGCAGATAGCGAAGCCGCTTTGGCCTTCGAACAGGACCTGCCCCTCGGTGGGGAGTGTCAAGCTGCCCATGTTCGCTCCGTAGGCCACGGGATAGGTGCCGGGCGCGATCGGCGCGGATTCGCACTTGGCCGTGAGCGAGCCGCAATCGGCCGTGCACGAGCCCCCTTTCTGGCTCTCGACCTCGGCGAACCCCTCGACCACGATCGTTCCGTTCTTCTCGACGACGTGGCAGTTGGCCTGGATCTCTTCGTCGCAGCTCGACGAGAGACAGTCGGGGAAGGTGACGACCATCTCCACGCTTCCCGTTTCGGTGGACTTGAAGCAGAGCTCGCCGGTGTTGGTGTGTGTGTGCGTGTCCGTCGAGACGCAACCCGACAGGAGAGCAAAGACCAGGGTGAGTCTGCCGCGCATCACCATCGCGACTCACTTTAGCAGATCGGGGAGATGCGACCAACCGGCGAGCACCGAGACCAACGCGACGCGCCCTTCGATCCCCAGAGCGGGGTGATTGAGTCCCCGACGCGCGTCGCCGCGCTCTACTCGACGTCGAACTGGTAGACGTGGCGAGTCAGGCCGAGCGAGCCGGCTGCGTCGGAGTTCATCCTGATCCGAGCTCTCCAGTTGCGTCAGGGACGCGTCCGCCAGTGATTCGGCACCGCTACGTAACGAGCGAGCGCGTCGAGGAGCGCCGGCGGCGCGTCGTGAACCTCGAGCGCCCTCGCTTCGGACTTGTCGAGCGAGAGCGAGCCAAGTCGTGATCAGCGACATGGACGTGCGCGTGTGCGACGGCGGCACCCTGGAGGAATAAGCGGTACGGTACCACGACATCGTCGCGGAGTGCGTCAAACGGACGGGCTGCGGCGCTGTCACGG
>DASXWF010001448.1:0-6224 GCA_036503835.1 Polyangiaceae bacterium
TGCCCGACCGCACGCGCGTCGCGCCCGCGCGCGAAAGATCGACGCTGATGTTCAGCTCCTCGATGCGCGGCAACGAGCCGCGAGCGCCCTCGGCCGCCATCGGGTACACGTAGAGCCGGCGCTCCCCGTGCGGGCCCTGGCGCGTGAGCCACTCCGCGTAGCGCGTCACCACGCGGCGCGAAGCGCCGGGAGCGATCGGATACAGGCGCGCGTTGTAGATGCCCTGTCCTCCCCATTGCAGGAGCGCGGGATCCTCCGTCGAGCCCTGGTAGACGTTGCTCTGATACTGGCGAGCGGCGGAGGCCGCTTCCTGGATCCTTCCCCACACGAGGTCGCCTTTGCGGTCGACCCCGAAGCGATGCAGGATCGCGCGCTCCGGCGTGCGAAAGCTGTAGATCCCCTCGACCACGCTGCTCGTCGGGTTGACGAACACCTCGTCGACCTCGGTGGTCGCGAAGTCCTGATCGATCGTGACGCGAACGTCGAGGCGTTGCACCACGAGCGAGAAGCGCGGCTTGCCCGTCTCCTCCGGCTTGCGCGCGCCGACGGTGCCGAGCCCGAACGGCGCCGGCTCCGCCGCGGGATCGGCGGTGGCGAGCCCGCCCGTCCAGTCCTCCCACGACACCACGGGAGCGCGCGCCGGCTTCGCGTTTTGCTTCAGCGTCAGGAGCTCGCCGGCCCGCGCTCGGATCTCACCCGCGCGCGCCGAACCGCGCAGCACGTACACCTCCACGCTGCCGTCCGCGCGTACGTCGATGCTCGCGCGTGCGTCGGAGAGCTCGATGTTCCCGCGCGGGCTCGCGACCTCGACCGGGGCGCCGAGCTCGCCGTCGACGAACGCGCGGCCCGCGGCGAGCTCCATGGCCTGCGCGCGAGCCACGAGCTTCGCCGGTCCGGACACCAGCCAGGTCGAGCCGCCGTCACGCCGAAACCACGCGAGCCCGCCGGCCGGCACGCTCACCCCTTCGCCGTCCGTCAGCCGCTCGCGCGGATACGGCGCGCGGGCCGCCTCGCCCGGCGGCGTGACCGCGAGCGTCCCCTTGATCGCGCGAAGCTCGGCGAACGTCGCGGTGGAGCTCGAAAGATCCGGGCGCGTTCCTCGCCGGCACCCTCCGAGGACGACCGCGACCGCCAGCGTGGTGAGAACCAGCCTGCGCTTCATGCGAACGACAGACAGCGAAACCGCTCCGCGGTTCCGTCGCGTCGCGCCCACGGTTGCAGGATGTCCCTGCTCTGTCAATCGACGGAGTATCACTGAGACCGCCACCGCACCTTCTACGTTTGGACCGATGGTTCGATTTCCCCCCGCTGCTCGCGCCGTTCTCGCCGCACTGTTCGTGCTCGGCTGCGCGAGGAGCCCAGGCGTTCAGGTTCCGGCGGAGCCTCCGCCGAAGGTGCGCTGCACGTATCGGGTGAGCGCGCCCGCGCGAGCACCGTTCGTGGTCTCCGTGAACGCGCGCTGCGAAGGTGGGAAAATCTCGGGCTTTCGCGCGCAGAGTCCGGCGCTCGCACGCTTCGTGCAAGCGAGCCGCGCCCCGCAGGGTGCGGTGTTCGGCGCACCGGCTGCGGAGCTTTCGTACCGGGTCGATCTCGACGCCATGGCGCGCGCGCTGGATGACCTCGACTCCGCGAGCCGCTTCGGCAGCTCGCTCGTGGCGCCCGCGTCGAGCTTCCTCTTGCAGCCGGATCCCGAACCGAACGGCGCTCCGGCCGAAGTGCGGTTCGACGGCCCCGTCGTGACCGGCTTGCGCCGGGGCGCTTCCGGCTACGTGATCGAAACCCACGAGCTCCGCGTCGCCACGTACACCGCGTTCGGCGCGCGCGAGCTTCGCAGCGTCGACGCCGGGGGGATGCGCTTGAACGTGGCGCTGCTCGACGGCCCGCTGGACGTCTCGTTCGACGCCGTCGCGCGCTGGGTCGAACGAGCCGGGCGCGCGGTGGTCTCCTTCTACGGCCGGCCGCTCGACACGGACGTCAGCGTGATCCTCGCGCCGTTGCCCGATCGGCGCGGCATCCCGTTCGGCAAGCTCCTGCCCGAGAGCGGTCCCGGCGTCGTCGTGCTGGTCGGCGAGCACACGGCCGAACCCGAGCTCTACCGGGACTGGGTTCTCGTGCACGAGCTCTTTCACGTGGGTTCGCCGTCGTTCCAGGGTGAAGGGAAGTGGCTCGACGAGGGACTCGCCACGTATTTCGAGCCCATCATCCGCGCGCGTGCCGGCTTCATCTCGGAGGCGGAGGTCTGGGCGGAGTTTCTGGGCGCCATGCCGCGCGGCTTGCCGGCGCTCGGCGCGCGCGGGCTCGAGCACTCCGAGAGTTACGCCGACACCTACTGGGGCGGTGGCCTGTTCTGTCTGCTGGCCGACGTCGAGGCGCGCCGGCGTTCGGCCGGTCGCCACGGTCTCGAGGACGGCGTGCGGGCGGTGCTCGCGGCGGGCGGAATCGCTTCCGAGGTCTGGCCGCTCGCGCGCTCGCTCGACGTCGCGGATCGTGCGCTCGGCGGTCCGCTCCTGGCGGTGCTCGCCGAGCGCCACGCGCGGCAGGGAAATCCCGTCGATCTCGGCGCGCTGTTCCGCGATCTGGGCGTCTTCTCCGCGCCCGGCGGCGGCGTCCGCTTCGACGAGACGGCCCGGCTCGCCGCGGTGCGCCGGGTCCTCGTCGGCGGAACGGCGGCGCAGGGAAGACCGGCGCCGCCCGCCCCGTAGATCTCTTTCGTGGCCTCAGATCCCGAAGCGCTCGCGGTGCTGCCCGACGAACTCCACATAGGCGGCGGCTTCGAGGCGTTCTTCGATCTCACCGGCCTCCACGGCCGCCTCGAGCGCGCGCTTGATGTCGCCGAGCTTGCGCGAAGGCGGCAGGCCGAACGCCTGCATCAGCTCGGTGCCGAGCCCCGTCGGCAGCGGCGGCTGCTTCGCGTCCTCTTCGGCGAGCGTGCTGATGCGCTCGGAGAGCTCGTCGATCAGCGCCACGCCGCGGCGCTTCTTTTCGGGGCGCTTCGTCGTGATGTCGGCGCGCGACAGGCAGAGCAGGTCGTCGAGGTGCGCGCCGATCTCCTTGGTGAAGCGGCGCACCGCGCTCGGCGTCCACTTGCCGTCGTACTGGCTCGCGCGCAGGTGATGCAAAACCAAGAATCGCACGCTGTCGAAGAGCGCGCCGTCGCTCTTGAACAGGCGCGCGCGCCGCTCCAGCCGATCGAACATGCGCGCGCCGACCTCGGCGTGACCGAAGAAGTGCACCTCCCCGTTGGGCGCGATGCTGCGCGTGCGCACCTTGCCGATGTCGTGAAAGAGTGCGGCGTAGCGCACCTCGATGCGCGTCACGCTCTGCACGACCACCTGCTTGGTGTGCTTCCAGACGTCCTTGTGACGCCACTCGCCGTCGCCGAAGCCGACCATCGCCTTCACCTCGGGCATGAGCGAATCGAGCACGCCCGTCGCGAGCAGCGAGTCGAGCCCGAGATCGGCGTGCTCGGCCAGCATCACGCGGTCGAGGTGCGGCCTCACGTCACCGGCGGCGAGCAGGGCGAGATCTTCGGACGTCGCGAGCACGATCGGTCGCCCGCTCACGCCACGCTCCGCGCATTCCACGGCGCGTTCGAGCGCATGCACGGCGCGCTGGCGGTCGGGGGCGGAACCGGGGATCGTCTCGGGCATGGGGGGCCGGCTTCGGTCGAAGGGGGCGGGCTTTTAGCATCTGCCGACGAGTTGGCTCGTCGCGGGTCGAGTCGGGTTCGGAACGTCGGGTTTGCCCGGGCGGCTGGACAGGCTGTAGTATCGCCCGGGGTCCGGCTTTCTTCACGGAGGTAATCGAAATGCGAACGGCGCCGTTGGGAGTCCTTTTTCTTGGTGTGGCGATGATGTGGGTCGGCTGCAGCGTCGAAAGCAGCGACGACGACGACAACGGCGGCGAATCCGGGGAAGGCGGGACGGGCGGCACCGGCTCGAGCGGTAAGAGCGGCAAGTCCGGCTCGAGCGGCACCGGCGGCTATGCCGACGGCGGAACGGCCGGGTCCAGCCAGGGCAAGAGCGGCTCGGGCGGCTCGAGCGCGGGCACGGCCAGCGGCGGCTACGCCGGCGACGACATCGTCGGCGGAACGTCCGGCGGTGAAGGTGGCTGGGACTCGGGCACCGGCGGCTCGGTCGGCGGAACCTACGGCGGCGCGGGGGACGGCCCCGGACCTGCGGTCGGCGGCGAAGGCGGCTGGCCTTCCAAGGAAGACGGTGGCGCGGGCGGCGAAGGTCCCGATCCGGAAGCCATCGTCTGTGATTCCGAAGAACCCGACAGCACTCCGTACCCGAACTGCGAGCCCGTCGACGCGAACAACGAGTGTGAAGCGTGCGTCGAGCAGAACTGCTGTGAAGAGTCGCAAGCCTGCTTCGCCTTCGCGCCGTTCAACGTCTGCGGTTGGGGCGGCCCGAACGAGGAGGGCGAGATCAACTGCTACGTCGACTGCATCTCCGAGTGGCTCGACGAGAACGGCGCCTGCGGCCAGGCCGCTCTCGACGCGTGCGCCGACGAATGCACGACGGCAGCCTGCAACGAGTTCGGCGACAAGACCTGGGATCTTGCCGTGTGCATGAACGAGAACTGCTCGGACTATTGCTTCGGCGGGTCCTGCACCATCGCTAACTAGGCGGACGACCGAAAACATCGCCGTTCGGGCGCGAGGCGGGCTCGTTTCCCGCCTCGCGGCAGCGGCGCGTTACTTGCGGATCAGCTCGACCTCGACCTGCAGCGAGATCTCGTCTCCGACGAGCACGCCGCCGGCTTCGAGCGCGGCGTTCCATTGCATACCGAAATCAGAACGCTTGATCTTGGTGTGCGCCGTGGCGCCGATGCGGCGGTTGCCGTAGGGGTCGGTCTGCTCGGGGGTGAGCTCGTCCACGGTGAGCGTCACCTCGCGTGTCTTGTCGCGGAGCGTGAGGTTGCCGGTCACCTCGAGCTTGTCGCCGCTCCGTCGCGCCTTGGTGGCCGAGAACGTGACGCTCGGGTACTTTTCGACGTCGAAGAAGTCGGCGCTCCTCAAGTGCGCGTCGCGCTTTTCTTCGCGCGTGTTGATCGACGCCGGGTCGACCGAGACCTCGATGCGCGTCGCCTCCGGGTTCTTGGGGTCGTACGCCACCGTGCCCGAGAGCTTCTGGAACTCACCGCGCACGTTCGCGATCATCATGTGGCGCACCGAGAACCCGAGGTGCGAATGCGCGCTGTCGAGCGTGTAGAGAGTGACTTCGGCCTGGCTCGTGGTGGGGACGGCGCGTTCTCGGTCGATGCTGGTGGCGGGGGTCATGGCAATGGTTCTCCTCTGGTTTCGCGAGCCCCTATCGGCTCGGCGAGGTGAGATGAATGTGCATCGTTGCCAGAAATAGAACTAGCCACTAACTTTCGAACGTACTGTTCACGAAATTCGAACAATGGACCTCAACCGCGCGTCTCTCTTCGTAAAAGTCGTCGAGGCCGGCGGCTTCACCGCCGCTGCCCGGGAGCTCGGCGTGCCGAAGTCGTCCGTCAGTCGGGCGGTCGCTCTGCTCGAAAGCGAGCTCGGCGCGCGTCTCCTCCAGCGTTCGACGCGGCGAGTCGAGCTCACGGAGGTCGGTCGCGCCTTCTTCGAGCGCGCGGTCCACGCGGTCGCCGACATGGAAGACGCGGAGCGCGCGGTCGCCGACCTGCAATGCATTCCGCGCGGCACCGTGCGCGTGACGGCACCGCTCGACGCCGGCAGCTACCTCCTCGCGCCGGTCCTGCCGCGCTTCAACGCCGAGTACCCGAGCATCCACGTCGAGGCTATCCTCACGAGCCGCGTCGTCGACCTCCTGGAGGAGCACGTCGACTTCGCGTTGCGCGCGGCGCCGGTGAAGGACGGCTCGCTGGTCGCGCGCAAGCTCGCGCCGATCGAAACCGGACTCTTCGCGTCGCCCGCGTACCTGAAACGGCGCGGCACTCCGGAGAGCGTGGCGGCGCTCGCTCGCCACGAGTGCGTCCTGTTCCGTCCGGAGCGCGGCCGTGCCCGCTGGACCGTCCCCGGCCCGAAGGGCGACGAAAGCGTCGACGTGCACGGGGCGATCGGCGCCGACGACTTCTCGTTCGTGCATCGCGCGGCCCTCGCGGGCGCGGGTATCGCGTACCTGCCGCTCTTCCTCGCCGCTGAGGCCGTCGAGCGCGGCGAGCTCGTGCGGCTCTTTCCGGGCCGCCAGCTCGAGGCCGGTACGTTTCATCTCGTGTATCCGTCG
>DASXWF010001449.1:0-7598 GCA_036503835.1 Polyangiaceae bacterium
CCTCCCTCAACCTCTGCCCTTGCCTCTCCCTCTGCCTCCTCTGCCTCCCCCTCTGACCGCTACCCCCACCCTCTCACGAACCTCAGCGTTCGTCTTTGGTGCGCGCCGGGATGACGTAGTCCTCGACGCGTTGCACCGGAATCGTGCCGCTGCGCGAGGGCAGCGCGCCGACCGCCGAGAGCCAGGAGACGAGCTCCATGGGGCCCGCGGACATGCCGAGCCGCTCGCTCGCGGACTGGATGGCGAGCGCGAAGTCGGCGGCGCTCGCGTAGCGCTTGTCGCGCTCGCGCTGGAGCGCCGTGCGCGCGATGGTCACGACGTCGGGCGGGATGCCGTGGCCGTACTTGTCGAGGTTCGAGATGTCGGCCTCGTGGATTTTCGTGAGGATCTCGAACTCGTTTTTGCCGGAAAAGAGCGGGCGCGCGAGCAGCATCTCGGCGAAGACGATGCCGAGCGCGAACAGGTCGCTGCGCGGATCGATCGCCCCGCCCATCGCCTGCTCCGGCGACATGTACCCGACCTTGCCCTTCAGCTCACCGGGGTGCGTGCGCCGATCGACGAACGAGCTCAGCAGAATGCCGAAGTCGCCGAGCTTGACCTCGCCGGTGCGTCCGATGAGGACGTTGCCGGGCGAGACGTCGCGATGCACGATGCCGAGCGACCGCCCCTGCTCGTCCGTCGCGGAGTGCGCGAAGTCGAGCGCGCGCAGCACCTCGTGCGCGATGAACAAAGCGACCGGCACCGGAAAGCGGCGTCGCGCGCCGGCCACCATACGCAGGAGACGCGCGAGCGAGACGCCGTCCACGTACTCGAGCGCCATGAACACTTCGCCGTCGCTCTCGCCGAAGTCGATGACCTCGACGATGTTCGGATGCGAGAGGCTCGCGCAAATCCGGGCTTCGTCGCAGAACATGGCGACGAAGCGCGCATCGCGCGCGAGCTCCGGCAGGATGCGCTTCACGGCGAAGCGCTTGGCAAAACCGCGCGCGCCCGGCTTGGTCGCGACGAACACCTCTGCCATCCCCCCGAGACCGAGCCGCTCCCCGAGCATGTACGGCCCGAGTCGTTGGGGGCGGCTGAGTGGTTCCATGCCTTTCATATTCTAGCCGACGTTCCAGCCAAAGCTTACGGAATCGTTGAGCCACGGCGGAAATGGTGAGCGGGTGTGTGGTAGGGTCGCCTTCGGATATGGCGACGAGAGCCAGGCAAGCGGAGCGAACAGCGAGTGAGTGACGAGCGCACCTTGGACTACTCGCTCGGTCAAGGACCGTCGGGCCTTTCCACTCGCACGCGACAGCAAAGGGTCGTCGCCGTCACCGGCGCCGCGTCTTTCCTCGGCGCGAGCTTGATCGGCGTACTTCAGGAAGAAGAGTCGGTCCGGACTCTGGTGGCGATGGACACCCGACCTCCGCACACCGCGGGCGCCAAGACCAAGGTCTACGACCTCGATCTCACGCACCCTTCGGCGGAGGAGCGCATGGCCGAAACCTTCGCGGCCGAGGGCGTCAACACCGTCGTTCACCTCGCGTTTTTGCACTCGCCGACCCACGCCAGCGCCTACGCCCACGAGCTCGAAAGCGTCGGAACCATGCATGTTTTGAATGCATGCCGCCGGACGCGCGTGACCAAGCTCGTGCTCTTCAGCCACACCTTCCTGTACGGCGCACACGCGACCAACCCTAACTTCCTGTCCGAAAAACATCCGCTCCGGGCCCGCCGCAGCGAGTCCTTCCTGGGGGACAAGATCGAGGCCGAAAGCGAGGCCCTGCGTTTCGGTAAGCCTGGACGAGGCCGGATCGTCACCATCTTGCGCACGGCGCCGATCATCGGCCCGACGGTGGATAACTTCCTGACGCGGTACCTCGGCCACCGCATGGTCCCCACGGTGCTCGGCTTCGACCCGCTCTGGCAGTTCTTGCACGAGGCCGACGCGGTTTCCGCCTTCCGGCTCGCGGTCGTACGCGACGTTCCAGGTGTGTTCAACATCACACCAGAGGGTGTCCTACCCCTCGGGACGGCGATCCGAGTGGCCGGGCGGACCCCGCTGCCGCTGCCGCGTTCGCTCGCGAGCCCCCTGGTCGGCGCGCTCTGGGTAGCCCAGATCGCGGAGGCTCCCCCCGCTTTCTTCGACTACCTGCAGTACGTGTGCGTGGCCGACGGCGAGCTCGCTCGCAAGGTCATGGGCTACCGGCCGCTGTACACGAGCCGTGAGGCGCTCACCGATTTCGCGAGCGCCCAGCACCTGCGTGACGTGAAGCTCTTGTCGGAGACGCCCGCGTGACGAAAAAGAAACGCACCCGCGCCGAAAAGTCCGCGCGACCCGAAGAAGAACGGCAGAAGGACAAGAAGCCGAAGCGCGAGGAGCGCAAGGCCTCGGGGCGCAAGGCGGAGAAGCGCGCGAAGGCCGCCGGCGCGACGCCCGACGCCGAGTCGCCGGTGCGTGCGGTCGAGCCGGAAGCGGACGCCGCTCCCCGCTCGGCGCGCCGGCGCGGCAACTCCAAGCGGCCGAGGCGCACCGAGTCCGACGAGCCGTTGCGCCTGAGCGACGAGGCCAAGACGATTCCGGGCGTGACGATGGACCCGCCCTCCGACGCGCCGATCGACGGTATCGTCGACGACGACAGCCTGATCGAGGAAGCGCCCGAGCTCGGACTCGGATCGCGCATGGTTCCACCTCATGTCGGCTGGTCCGATCCGCTCGATTCCACGCCCCCCGCCAGCGCGCCCCACGGCGACGTCGCCGAGCAGATTCGCGCGCTCGAGGCGCGACTCGACGGCCTGATCCGGAGCGGCGCCCGCGCGGCGCCCGCCGAGAGCAACGACGAACCCTCGAGCCCGGTCGCCGTGGCCGAGCCCGTGATCGAACCGGCGGCGGCGGCGCCCGCCGAGGACATCGCCGCGCGCCCCTTCTTCGAGAAACAGTGGGGGCGCGAGAGCCTCCGCAACCGCTCGGAAGAGGTCGACGACTTCGGGCTCGACCCCGAGTTCGAGAAGCGCTTCCGCCCGATCGCCGAGTTTCTGTATCGGCGCTACTTCCGCGTGAGCACCGCCGGCATCTCGAACGTGCCCGCCAGCGGGCGCGCGATCGTGGTCTCGAACCACTCGGGCACGCTGCCGCTCGACGGGCTGATCCTGCGCTCGGCGTTCCGGCTCGAGCATCCCGCGGCGCGCGAGCTGCGCTGGCTCGCCGAGGACTTCCTCTTTTACCTGCCGTTCGCCGGCGTGTTCATGAACCGCGTCGGTGCGATCCGGGCGTGTCAGGAAAACGCCGAGCGCCTGCTCTCGAAGGAGCGCCTCGTCGCGGTGTTCCCCGAGGGCGTGCAGGGCATCCGCAAGCTCTTTCGCGAGCGCTATCGGCTGCAGCGCTTCGGGCGCGGCGGCTACATCCGGCTCGCGCTCCGCATGCGCGCGCCGCTCGTGCCATGCGCGATCGTGGGAGCGGAGGAGACCAATCCCCTTCTTTATCGCGTGGAGTACCTCGCGAGCCTGTTCGGTCTGCCCTACATCCCGGTCACGCCGACGTTCCCGCTGCTCGGCCCGCTCGGTCTCGTGCCGGCGCCGAGCCGCTGGCGCATCGAATTCGGAGAGCCGATCTCCCTCGACAACTACGGGCCGGAGTCGGCGGAAGACCACGTCCTCGTCGGGCGCTTGTCCGAGCGGGTGCGCGCGACCATCCAGGGCATGCTCGACCGGGGCGTGCGGGAGCGCAGGAGCGTTTGGTTCGGCTGAGCATCGTCCGGCTCGCGCAGGAACGCGCGGCCTCGTGGTAGCGAGAGTCAAAGGCGGGCTCGCCGTCGTCGACAAGCCCGCCGGATTGACGAGCCACGCCGTGGTTTCCGCGGCGCGTCGCGTGTTCGGGACGCGCGCCGTCGGTCACGCGGGGACGCTCGACCCGATGGCGACGGGCGTGCTGCTCCTGCTCGTGGAGGAAGCCACGAAGCTGTCGGCGTACCTGACCCTAGAAACCAAGGCGTACGCCGCGGAGATCCGCTTCGGCGCGGCGACCGACACGCTCGACGCCGACGGCAAGATCGTGGACGAGCGCCCGCTGCCGGTGGGGGGGCTCGCCGCCGAAGCGGTGGCTCGGGCCCTGGACGCGGAGCGCGCCCGCCTCGAGCAGGTTCCGCCTGCGGTGAGCGCGATTCAGATCGGAGGCGTGCGCGCCCACCGCCTCGCCCGGCGCGGCGAGGCGCCGGTCCTGCCGCCGCGGAGCGTGCGGGTCGAGCGGCTGGAGCTCGTGCGGCTCGGCTCGGATCGACTGGAGGTCGAGCTCTCGGTGAGCAAGGGCTACTACGTGCGCTCCCTGGCTCGCGACCTCGGGGAGCGCCTCGGGGTCCCGGCGCACCTCGGACGCTTGCGGCGCACGCGGAGCGGCGATTTCTCGCTCGACCAGGCGCTGCCGTGGCCGCTCGCGCCGGACGTTGCGCTCCTCCCGGTCGCCGAGGTCGCCCGCCGCTGCCTGCCGGCGGCGACCCTCACCGAGCACGGCGCCCGGCGTGCGTGCCTCGGGCAGCCGCTCGCCGGCGAGCACTTCCTCGAGGCACCGAACGACGCGCGCCCCACCGCCTGGCTCGATGCGAGCGGGGAGCTGCTCGCGATCGGCGCGCTGGACGGAGCGGCGCACCGCGTCCTGCGCGGTTTCGTCCACAGCTAGCGCACTTCGAACGAGCGGAGGGTGAGGCCGCGCCGGGAGAGGCGCTCGGCGATTCTGCCCGGCAGGCCGTCGAGCTCGGAGCCCCGGGGCAGCGTGAGCTCGACGGAGACCTCGCGCCCCTCACCCTCCACGGTGATGAGGGTGCCTTCGAACGCCCCGCCGAGCTCGATTCGGGCCACCCCGCGCCGCCGATCGCCGCCCCAGCTCACCCGCCGAACCACCTCCTCGACGAGCGCGGGCGGCGCCCAAACGGCAGGAGCGACCTCGCGCTGAGTCGGAGCCGCCGCCTGCACCGGGAAGCCCGCTGCGGCACCGGCGAGCAGCAGCAGAAAAGGGTCGAGCGCCGCAGCTGGTTGGACGTCTCCCGAGGCCAACGATTCACCCACGGGGGTTGCCGGCGCGAGAATCTCCAGCTGCGGCATACGGCGCTCCGAGGAGCCGTGACTCGCTGCGTCAGAACAAAACCCTTCGCCATCAGGCCGGGCGGCCAACTGGGGATGGTGCGACGGATCGCGCTTGAGGATTGCCAGGAACCTGGAGTCTAAACTGCTGAAATTACATCTATTTTTCACTTGAATCCACGCAGCACTCGCGGGTCGGCCAGCGGGTTTTTCTATGGCTTCGGGCATGACTGGCTATCGGCCTGCGGGGCGGCGGGTTGCGCGTGGGTCGAGGCGTTCGTTACCCTTTCGATTCGAGAGGCCCGCCAGGCTCCGTCCGAGGCGGTCGACTCCCTTTGGAACCAGCACCAGAACCTCCCCTGCTCACCCTAGCCATCAGTCTCGGGTTCGCTGCCTTGCCGGCGGCCCTTGCGGCGCTGTTCGGGGCGGCCAACTGGTGCATGGCCCAGTTACCGGGGACCCGGCGCGCCGCCCTGCGCGACTCGCTGAAGGAGGGCGGCGCGAAGCGCGCGCTCGACCGCTACATCGAGTTCGGCGCGATCGTGGAGGGGCGCTGGCTGGTCGTGCGCACGGTCGCGATCGCCGCGACGGCGGTGCTCGTCGCCGGGCTCTTACCGCCCTCGCTCGGGAGCTGGTTGCCGCTGCTCGCGGGGTTCATCGCTCTGATGGCCTACGCGCTGCCCGTGGAGATCTTGAAGGCGGTCGTCGGGCGCGCGCCCGAGCGCTTCGCTCCCGTCCTGCTCCAAATCGTTCGCCCGATCGAGACCCTGGCCGCTCCCCTCGCGGCCGTCCCGCTCTGGCTCGGGCAGCTCGCTTCCTCGCGGCTCTCGAAGGCCCGCACCGAGCCCCCTCCGGCGGTCACCGAGAACGAGGTGGAGCTGGTCGTCGCCGAGGGTGAGCTGACGGGGGCGCTGGACGCCGAGCAGTCGGAGATCATCCGCAACGTGCTCGAGTTCGGCGACGTGACCGCGCGCGACGTGATGGTGCCCCGCACCAAGACGACCTCCATCGAGGTTTCGACGCCGGTCGCCGAGGTGCTGCGGCTGGTCTCCGATCACGCGCATTCGCGCTACCCGGTGCACCGGGAAGCCGTGGACAACGTGGTGGGCGTGCTGCACGCGAAGGACCTCCTGCGGGTGGTCGCACGCGGCGAGTCGGAGGCACTGCATCTCGAGGCGATCTTGCGGCCCGTCGTGTTCGTTCCGGAGAGTCAGTCCGCGGCGAGCGTGCTGAAGGACATGCGCAAGGGCCGGCACCACCTCGCCATCGTGATCGACGAGTTCGGCGGGTTCAGCGGGATCGTCACGCTCGAGGACCTGCTCGAGCAGATCGTCGGCGACATCCGCGACGAGCACGACGTGGAAGAAGCGCCGATCGCCGATCTGGGCGACGGCCGCATGGTGGTGGACGCCAGCCTCCCGCTCACGGATCTGAGCCGGTACCTCGGCACAGAGCTGCCGACCGACGGCGACTTTCACTCGCTCGGCGGCTTCCTCGCCGCGCAGCACGGCCGTGTTCCCGAGGTCGGGGCGACTCTCTCTGCGTTCGGCCTCGAGTTCATCGTGCGCGAGGCTGACGAGCGGCGCGTCTCGAAGGTCGAAATTCACCGCGAGCTGCCGCCGAATTCCATCGCCCCCACCAGGAACACGACGCGCGTCTCGGCCGCGTAGGTCCCCCGTCTCGGCTCTGTGGACGAGCCGGGCGCCTCGTAGTGCTGCCGCCACGCACTAGCGTCTTTCCGAGCCTCTGAATCCTAGCAACCGACGTGGTGGATTGGGAGGCGACAGAAGAAAGCCAGGCGACCGTTCCAAGCCGACAGGCAGCCGACGCCGGCCCCGCCGGTTCCTTTCGTGGCGAGTGGCCACTCTCGCCGATCGTGATCTGCTCCTGCCAAAGTCTGTTGCAGCGGTGGTAGATTCCCGGCCCGTGAAGGCGTCTGACTACATCGCGCCGGACGTGGACAGCATCCTCGACGTGGGCTGCAACGTCGGCGCCCTCCTGCTCGACTGCCGGGAGCGCTTCCCGCACGCGCGCCTCGCCGGCATCGAGCCGAACGGCGACACCTTCGCCATTGCCCAAAGACGGCTGCCCGGAGCGGACCTTCACCGCACTGGGGCGGATTCCCTGCCCTTTCCGGACGGCTCGTTCAGCGTCGTCACCTGCTTCGAGGTGATGGAACACGTGCCCGCTGGCGCGCGCCGGGCCGCGTTCCGGGAGATCCACCGGGTGCTGCGCCCGCGGGGGCGGCTGATCCTGACCGTCCCCCACGCGGGCTGGTTCGCTTTCCTGGACTCGAACAACGTGCGCCTGCGCCTGCCGAAGCTGTACGGTGCGACGGTGCGGCGCGGCCTGCGCGATCCGCACTACGACAAGATCGACTGGCACCACCACTTCACGGTGCCCGAGCTGCTCGACCTCGCAGGCGACGGCTTCCGGCTCGAGACCACGCGCTACGGCGGGCTCTTCGTGAGTCCCCTGATGGATTGGCTCGCCTGGCCATTTTACCGGATGGGGCGACCCGACCACTGGTTGCGTCGCGCTAC
>DASXWF010001450.1:0-7187 GCA_036503835.1 Polyangiaceae bacterium
CCCGCGCTTCCGCCCGGCGCCGTTCCTCCTTCCCCTCCATTGACTGCTCGGCCCGGTCCCGCGAGCCCGCCGATCGAGCCGCCCGCGCCGCCGCTGCCCGCCTGACTGCCGGAAGGAGTGACCAACCTGTTTCCGCTGCCCGGGGCGCGCGAGCTCTGTCCTGATCCGCCGCTTCGACTGACGTTCGACGGAACGCCGAGCCTCGGCAACTCCGGGAGCCTGCGCGTGTACGACGCCGCGTCACCGGGAACCCCCGTCGCCAGCGTGGATTTCTCGGCGACGGGAAGCTCGGACACCTTGGGCGGTCTGAGCTTCACGCTGGAACGCCCGGTCGCGCTCGACGGCAACACCGTGGTCGTCTCGCTGAAGTCGGGTGCGCTCGACTACGGCAAGCGCTACTTCGTGACGATCGACGCCGGCGCGATCCGCGGCCCGGGCGGTAGCGCCTTCTCCGTCACCGAACCCGACGCCTGGACCTTCGAGACGCGACCGTCTGCGCCGTCGAGCACGGCCGAGCTCGCCGTCGCGCTCGACGGCAGCGGGGACTTCTGCTCGCTGCAGGGCGCGCTCGACGCCCTTCCGAACAACAGCAGCGCGGCCACGCGCATCGAGATCGGGCCCGGCACCTACCGCGGCGTCGTCTACTTCACCGGCAAGCACAACGTCACCGTCCACGGCGCCGACCGCCACGGCGTGGTGCTGAACGGCGTGAACAACAACACCATGAACCCGAGCACGCGCGGGCGCGCCCTGATCGGCGCCGACAACGCGGACGGCCTCGTGATCGAAAACCTCACCATCCACAACCTCACGCCCCAGGGCGGTTCCCAGGCCGAGGCCCTGCGCCTCCAAGACTGCGACCAATGCGTGATCCGTGACGCCGACATCCTGAGCTTGCAGGACACGTTGCTCTGGTCGGGCCGGCTCTACGCAGAAAATTGCCTGATCGCGGGCAACGTGGACTTCGTGTGGGGCACCGGCACCGCGTACTTCGACCGCTGCGAGATTCGAACGGTCGGCCGCAGCGGTTACATCGTCCAGTCACGCAACGGCGCGGGCGCGTACGGCTACGTGTTCGTCGACTCCCGCATCACGAGCGACGCCGGCATCACGGGCAGCGTGCTCGCCCGCATCGACGTCGCCGAGTACCCGAACAGCCACGTGGCGTACATCGACTGCACGCTCGGCAGTCACATCTCGAGCGGGGGCTGGACCATCACGGGCGGAACGCCGTCCTCGGCGTTGCGCTTCTGGGAGTACGGGAGCAAGGACGAAAGCGGCGCACCGATCAGTACCAGCGGGCGCGTCCAGGGCTCGACGCAGCTCAGCGCGTCGCAAGCGACGAGCATGCGCGACAAGGCGACGGTGCTCGGCGGGTGGGAGCCGTGACACCGGCGCGCTCGAGTCGCTCAGAGCGACTTACCGAGAATCAGGAAGACGCGACCATCGTCGCCCCACGCGCACACGACCACATCGTCGTAGCCGTCGGCGTTGAAGTCACCATTCGCCGCGACGCCGCTTCCCATGTGGTCGCCGCGCCGGTCCCTCGTTTGGCCGCGCAGAAGCACGTTATCCAGAGTGAGCGCCAAGGTACCTTCGCGGCGCGTACCGCTGCCAAGCTGCAGGAAGAGTGCGCCCCAACCATAGTCGAGGTACGCGTCCACGTCGCCGAGGAGAACGTCCAAGGCGCCGTCTCCGTTCACGTCACCAGCACCAAGACCGCTCATGTTGGTTGACCCCTCGATCGAGAACTCGACTGCGTCGAGGCCGTAGGAGCCGGAGAAGCGTTCCTCTCGACCGTAAATCACGTGAACTGGTCTCCACCCGACAGAGAGCTGCGCCGTCAGAAACAGATCGTCGAAGCCGTCACCGTCCAGATCACCGAAGCCGCCGATCCCGAACGCGTCCGAGAGCCAGGCGAAGGACGCATCGGCTTCGCCGGGGAGCACCGAACCTTCGAAGCGATCGGCACCACCATAGAACAGATTGATCGTTCCAGTCTGTTCCGCCCAGTCCAGCGTCGAGATCAGAAGGTCGTCGTAACCGTCCCCATCCACGTCACCCGCCCCGGTCGAGCCGGCGTACACCTGATGGCCGCCGCTCATTCCCTCGAAAACTGCGGCCGGGCCTGCCGCCACCTGCTCGGCAGAGTTCGGTCGACCCAGGAAGAGGTACGTGTACCAAGGTTCCGGACCGACGTTGAGAGTGCCGACGTCGACCACGAAGTCGGAGAGCCCGTCTCCATTTACATCACCCGCACCGTTGATCCAGGTATAGCGGGAGTCGTTCCGCCCGGTGCTCCAGGTGGTGCCCACCTCGTCGGAGCGATGCTCGCCGGCGAGGCGCGCGGCGCTGCCGTATGCGATGTGCACGCCGTTCGTGGCAGGACAGTTCGGCCAAAACTCGCAGAGGGCAGTGAATGCGAAATCGTCGTAGCCGTCGCCACTGATATCGCCGATCTTCGCCACGGCAGGCCCGACGCCAACCAGCATTGCGTCGGCTTCTGCTGCGGAGAGAGTCGCCGGCACTGCCGCGCGTCCGTAGAAAAGGTAGGCGATACCTTGCGTTTGGTAGGAGTCCAGGCGGTCGAGCGTTCCGGGATAGCTGGAGTCGATGATCAGGAGCTCGTCGAACCCGTCGCCGTCCATGTCACCGACGAACGTGGCGTCACCCCCTAGACTTCCGCCTTTCTCTCCCGTGATTTCGTGAACCGGGAAAGGCGACTCAGGGACGCAGAGGTCTCCGCTGCCACGCGTCGGACCTCGGTTGGGAGCACCGCCCAGTCCGCCGCCGCCCCCGCTACCCAGCGAGCTGCCGGCGGCGCCCGCCGCGCCAGTGCTGCAGGTCGTGCCTCCACCTCCAGTGTTGCTCCCGGCACTCCCTCCGGTAGCGGGGCCGCCGCTCACCCCGGCAGACCCCGTGCCCGCCGCGCCGGCCTCGCCTTCCAGCGGAAGCGACTTACCCGCACAGGCTTGGGTCGCGAAGCCCAGGCCCGACAGCAAGAACAGACCGGTCAACGTGGAAGTCGAGCGGGCATTACGGCGTGAAATCTGGATCATGTGTCCTTCTCCCCGTGTCCCAAGGGTCACGTGCCGATTCAGTGTCCGGCGCCGTTCGAACCCGTGAAGGAGGCCGACGACGAGGTCGCGGGAACCGGGCCAATCATTTCGCCATTCGATGCCGACCCGCAGACCCGCCGCACCCTCGCGACGTAAACGGACGCCGGATATCGGCGCAAAAACTCCGCGGCCCTCTCGGCGCGAGTACCACCTCCGGCTTCGCAGCCCGTGATCGCGCGCAAGGCCGAACGCTCCTCCAAGAGCGCCCCTCTCGGATGTCGTTGATCGAGTGCGTCCAACAAGCGCTGCGCCTGCTCCTGGTCGCCTCGCTTGGAGGCGAGCCGAGCCTCTCGCAAGAGAGCAAGCTCGGCTTCGAGCGCCGCCGGCGACGGAGCATTCGCCGCCGTGTCGGAAAGCGTCGACCGAACCGGGCGCGCACCCTCGATAGGGTCGCCGGACGTAACGGGCGGCGCTGACGCTCGCTCGGCGACGGCATGCGCGTTCGCGGAGGTCACCGGTGCCGGCAACGGCTCGGCGCGCTGGGTCGTGGCCGTGCTGGAGGCGACCGCCGAGCGCTGCGGTTCTTGCGAAGGGGACGACAGGACCCGCGTGACTGCCACGACGGCTCCCCCGCCCGCGAACGTCACGGCCATACTGGCAACGAACAGCTTCGCGAGCCCGGCGAGCGATTGCCCGCCGAGCGCCGAGCTCCCGTATGTTGCCCCCGCTTTCGTCGCGACCGAGGCCACGAGCCCCACTCCTCCCGCCCTCGCGAGGAGGCGCCGCCGGACCCGCGCGCGCTCCTCGCTCGACGGCTCGAACTCTTGACGTGTCGCCCGAATGAATTCGTCGAAGTCGTTCATCGCTTCAAGTTCCGTTTGGCCAGCGCCGTGCT
Source organism: Polyangiaceae bacterium (assembly GCA_036503835.1). Classification (GTDB taxonomy): domain Bacteria; phylum Myxococcota_A; class Polyangia; order Polyangiales; family Polyangiaceae; genus PMG-095. Next base: position 3,955 of record DASXWF010001450.1, read on the forward strand.
GAACTTCGCGCGAGCGAGGCGTACCCGCGAGTACAGCGTGTTCAGGTTCACGCCGAGCGCATGCGCCGCCTCCGGCACGCTCATCTCCTCCAGCACACACGCCGTGAACGCAACGCGCAGGTCCTCGTCGAGCGTGTTCAGAAACGCTTCGACGAAACGAGCGGCTTCCGCACGGAACGCGTGCTGCTCCGGACTCGGCTGTTCGGTCGTGAGCTCGGAGGAGAGCGGCTCCGTGGGGCGCCGCCGTTCGGCGCGCCGGACGTTCGCGGCGACGCGATACGCGATGCCGAAAAGCCACGTCTTCAGCGCGGAGCGGCCCTCGAACTGCGCGATACGGCGGTGCACGACCAGAAACACCTCTTGCACCGCGTCGTCGAGCACCGCAGACGGCACGCCGAGCGCCCGCAGCGAGCGCCAGACGAACGCGACGTTCTCGTCGTAGATCGCCGCGAGCGCCACGGGCTGCGCCGCTTCGACCCCCGACGAAACGGGTCCTTCGGCCGCGCAGGGCTCCAGGGTCGCACCCATGATTTCCGCTGCATGAGTGTCCGGCGGCCGCGAAACCCGTGAAGGTTGCGGCTCAGTGGACACGGAGGGCCACCCCCAGCGCGAGCTCGAAGGAAACCGCTGGAATCCGATGGACCGGGCCGGCGTCCACCTCGAAAACGTCCCGGCTGAGCGGAAAGACGCTGGTGACGCCGGCCGTCGCGGCGAAGCGCGGAGCGAAGTCGTAGAGAGCCAGCAGCGCCGCTCCGGGGGCGTAGAGCGGGCTCACTTGGGCGAGGCGCGGCTCGACCCCGCGTCCCTCGCCGCTGACCGCGCCGAAGCGAAAGACCGGACAGGCGGCCAGGTCGACGCCGATGCGCGCCTGTCCGCAGGCGCGCACATCGACGGACCAGAGGGTGAAGTAGCCGCCGCTGCCGCCCGGGAGCGCTTCGGTTTGGGGGATGAACAGCGCGCCGGCGATGCCGAACCGAAGGAATTCGACGACCACCGCTTCTGCCGCGATGCCGCCGCCGAGCGCCGGGCTCGGCAGGAGTGAGCTGTCGCCGATGGCGTGGAGCCCGAGCCAGACTTCGAGTGCGGCTGCGGTTGATGGTGCCAATAACGGGCGCGCCGGGCCTGGTGTTTCAGGAGCGAGCGACGGCACTTGCTCCACGCGCGGCTCCGCGTTCGGGGGCGGCGCCGCCGGCACCGGCGGAGGAACGGGCGCCTGCGGCTCCGGCGGCGTGCCACCGATCTCGAGGTCGGGGTTCAGGGCGAGCGCGATGCCGAACGCCGCAACGTCCAGGATGCTGTCGCAGCGATCCCCCCGCACCGTGCGCGTGCCTTCGCCGTCCGGGGTGCGAATCGCAAGCAGGAGCGTGAAAAGCCCGTCCTCGTCTTGCGTCACCCGCGCGCGCGCTTCGAAGCTCGAGCCCTCCTCGATCGGCGCGCCGAGCAGGCGTTCCACCGCGTGCTGGAGAGCTTCGCGACCGGGACAAGTCGCAGGCGCCTCCCACTCCAGGCGCGCGGAATGCGCAACGACCGGCGCCGAATACGCCAGTGCGCCACCCATCGCCACCAGGCAGAGGCGAATCCGCTTCGCGATCCCGAGCACCGTCGGTTCGTTCTATCAAAGATCCAAGTGCAGGCGACCAGCGCTGGACACGATGTCATGAATATGTCAGTAATCAGCGCGTGCAGCGCACCGAGCGTTTGTTCGCCCTCGCCGAGCATCTGCGCGCGCGCCGCACGGGCGTGACCGCCGAAGCGCTGGCCGAACGGTTCGGCGTGACCGTTCGCACCATCTATCGTGACCTGGACGCGTTGCGCGCAGCCTCGCTGCCGCTCTCGGCCGAGCGCGGGCGCGGCGGAGGTTTCGCGCTCGATCGCAGCTACAGCCTGCCGCCCGTGAACTTCACCGCGCGCGAGGCGGCGCTCCTCGTCGCGCTCGGCCGGCACGCCATCGACCTCCGGCTGCTTCCCTTCAGTGAGACGCTGGAGGCGGCGCTCGACAAGGTGCGCTCGGCGCTTTCGACCTCGGCGCAACGCGACCTGCTCGCCCGGCTCGAGGAGCTCAAGTTTCTGGGCGTGCCGGCGCTGCCGACGAAGAAGGCGGTGCGCGCCGCGGTGGAGCGAGCCTGGTTCGAGCAGCAGCCGCTCCGCATCACCTACGTCGATCGCAATTTCATCGAGCGAAAGCACGACGTGCGCATCCGCTCGGTTCAGATGGACCGCCACGAAACACGCCTGGAAGCGGTCGCGCTCGACGGTGAGGAGGGCTTCCGTTTCCGGCTCGATCACATCCTGCATGCCGAGGTCCTGCGCTTCGACGCGGAGTCCGAAGCCCGGCGTTGACGCCCGTTCAAGCGACGATGTCGGGTGGAGTGCGCACGGGCCACGGGCTGTTGCGCGGACCAGCCTGCCAATTGTCGTTTCGGCCGTCCCAGTGCATGACCTCGAGCTCGCCGACGTCGATGCCCTCGACGCAGTTCAGGTTGACCGCGACGTAGTCGCCCCCCACGGCCTCGAGAAATCCTTTGCCGTAACAGTGCACGCCGCACTCCTTGCAGAAGTAGCGCGTGGAGATACGGGCTCCCCAGGCGTAAGCCCCGAGCTGCGCGGCGCCTTCCCGGAGCTCGAACGCCTCCGGCTTGACGATGGCGCTCGTCACCGCGGTGCGCGTACAGATGCTGCAGTTGCAGCGGGACCCTCGAAGCTCCGTGGGCAGCTCGACCTCGAAGCGCACCGCACCGCAGTGGCAATGTCCCGAAAACTTCCGACCCGCACCCGCCTGCTTCGAATCCGCCATGGTTTTCCTCCTGTCCGTGAAACGAGGAGAACCATACCCGAGGGCAATGACAGCCTCATGTCAGTTATTCCGACACCCCTACGTTTGGACGGCTGTCAGTGCTTTTACGCCGCCAAGGCCGCCAAGAGCGCCAAGGCCGCCACGGGGATGCTTGGGTGATTCCCGCACGGTGAGTCACCATGGGCGCAACTAACCCCCAGATCCCTTTGGCGCTCTTGGCGGCTCTTGGCGGCCTTGGCGGCAAAACCAACCCTGTCGGCCGCCAAGGACGCTGCTGATCTGCGCGCGACACGCCCGGCGGCCAGCCTAGCTCCGACGGCGGCGCCGAAGCGCGAAGGCAATCCCCAGCGCGCCGACCGCGGCGACCGCACCGAAGGGGCTGCCGGGCAGCACCGGAGCGAGCGCACAGCCCATGTCGTTGTCGCCGTCACTGTCGAGG
>DASXWF010001451.1:0-7352 GCA_036503835.1 Polyangiaceae bacterium
CGAGCCCGGCCTCGAGCTCGACGCGGTGGTCAACAATGCCGGTACTTCGTTCGAGGGCTTCGACGCGAAGATCGCGTTCGACACGGTGAACACGAACTACCGCGGAGCGGTCCGCGTGACGGACGTCTTCGCTCCGCGCCTCGCCCCGAACGCCGACATCGTGATGGTTTCGAGCGGCATGGGCGAGCTCTCTCCCGTCTCGGCCGAGCTGCGCAGGCGCCTGCTCGCCCCGGAGCTCACGCGCGCCGAGCTCGACCGGCTGGTCGATGACTTCGTGGAGCGCGTGCGCCACGGCGCAAGCGATCTCGGCGGCTGGCCGAAGAGCGCGTATCGTGTCTCCAAAATCGCGCTCAACGCCTTCACGCGCCTGCTCGCGTCCGTGCTCCCGCCCGGACAGCGAGTGAACGCCGTCTGTCCGGGCTGGGTGCGGACGCGCATGGGCGGGCCGAGCGCGAGTCGCAGCGTCGAACGGGGCGCGGAAGGCATCGTGTGGGCCGCGACGCTCGGACCCGGCGGACCGAACGGGGGCTTCTTTCGCGATCAGCGCCGCATCGACTGGTAGGTTGCGGCTCGCAGCTAACGGCTCACTCGTGGCCCCGGCACGATCGGCTGCGGTAGCGCCGCCTTGCGCTTCAGCGGAGCAGTCCAGAAGTAGACCTCGTGGTCGCGATCGTCGCCGGGCACTTGCAGGCTGAGGTGCTGGACGGGCGTGACCCCGCTGATGGCGTAGTCGTGCGAGACGATGCGCGCGCCGGGTGAGAGCCGTTCGAGCTGCGGCACCAGCCGATCGTTCAGCGACGGGAGCAAGTACAGGGTCACCACGCTCGCCGGCGTCAGATCGATCGTGAAGATGTCCTTCTGCTCGATGGTCACGAGGTCCTCGACCTTGTTCTTCCGGACGTTCGCTCGCGCTTCCGTGATGCGCTTCGGATCGATGTCGAAGCCGATCGCCTTGGCGCCGTACTTTTTCGCGGCGGTCACGACGATGCGGCCGTCGCCGCAGCCGAGGTCGTAGACGACGTCGTCCTTCTTCACCTGCGCGAGCTCCAGCATCCTGTCGACGATGGGCTGGGGAGTCGGGACGTAGATGACGTCCGGCGTCCGGGCCGCCTGATCGCCGGTCGGAGCGGCGTCTCGAGCCGTGGTCGGGGTGTCCCCGGCAGGCGTCGGCATGCCGGTGGAGGTCGGGTCTTCCGGATCGCTTCCCCAGGTCGGATTCGCGGGCCGGGCCTCCGAAGGATCCCGCGTGCGACTCGCCGGCGTCAGCGGCTCGGTCTTCTCGTTGTGGAACTCGGCGCTGCGCTCGGCCGAGCGCGGCGGGCTCGAGCTCGCCACCGACTTGTCCGAAGGCGAGGTCTTGGCGCAGGCGGCGGAGAGAGCGAGCAGGACGAGGGACGAACGAACGGGCGTCTTCATGGCTGGGTCCTCACGGCTGGTTGGGCGCGAGGAGCCAGCCGCCGCTCCGGCGATTGGACCCTTCGCTGCCGACGGGTGAAGTAGAAAGGAATGCCGAAGAGCAGGAACGGCAACGTGACGAGCACGAGCGGCCCTGCGTAATCGAGTGAGCTTTGCAGCATGAACGCGCAGGTACCCGCGAAGAGCAGCGGTACGAGCGGGAACAGCGGAACGCGGAACGGTCGCTCGATGCGCGGATCGCGAAAGCGCAACACGAACAGCGAAATCCCGGTCAAGAGGAAGAAGGCCCAGAAGACCGGCGCGGTGGAGCGGAGCAACGTGTCGAAGCCCCCATGCCCCGTGAAGCTCGCCGGCGAAAGCCCGAAGCCCCCGAACAGCGCGACGGCCAGCGCGCGGCCGGTCCCCGTGCCCAAAAGGACGATCAGCGCGACGGCGATCGCCCCCTGAAGCAGCAGAGCCCCTGCGGGAGAGTCGTGGCGCGGGTTGCGACGGCCGAGCGCGGAGAGTCCGCGGTAATCGTCGCCCAGGCTCGCCACGACGCGCGCGCCGGTGAAGATCAGAGCATTCACGGCGCCGAGGGCGGAGATCATGACGAGCAGCGAGATCGCGACGCGTCCCGGCGCGCCGAACGTCCGCCCGAGCAAGTCCGCCGCGATGGCTCGCGATTGGCGAGCCTGCTCGAACCCGAGCCCGACCAGGAACGCCGCGTTCACGAGCAGATACGCGAGCGTGACGAGCGCCGTTCCGACGAGCAGCGCGCGCGCCACGTTCTTGCGCTTGTCGCGCACCTCGGCGGCGACGAAGGCCGCGTCGTTCCAGCCGCCGAACGTGTAGAGGACGAGAATCATCGCGAGCCCGAGGGAACCCGCCTGCGCCGCCGCGCCCGGTTCTCGCATCAGTTCGGCGCTCGCCGGCACGGAAGCACGCTCGCCACCACTCGCGAATCCCGCGACGACGACCGCGCAGAGCCCCGCCACCTTCACCAGCGTGAGCGCGTTTTGCGTGCGCCTCCCCGATTTCACGCTCGCGACGTTGAGCAGTGTCAGCGCCACCACGGCGAGCGAAGCGAGCAGCGCCGGATTCCCCGCGCCGAGCCCGGCGGCGTAGTCGGCGAAGACGTACGCCATCATCCCGATACTGCCGGTGAGGATCACCGTGAGCTGGGACCAGCCGAACAGAAAGCCCACGAACGGACCGAACGCGCGCGAGAGATAGAAATAGTCTCCACCCGAGCGCGGGTACGCGCTCGCGAGCTCTGCGTAGCAGGCTGCGCCGGCGAGCGACAACACGCCCGCGGCGAACCAGAGTCCCAGCGCCGTCGCTGCGTTCGGGACGTTGGCGAGCACGAGCGGCGCCGTCTCGTAAATGCCCGCGCCGATCACCACGCCGACGATCAGACTCACCGCGTCCCAGAACCCGAGCGTCTCGCGCGGCGTCGACGCCGTGGCCGATAGGGTCGAATCGGAGTCCGGAGCAGCGTCCCTCATCGGCGAGCCGGGACCGGTGCACGCCTCATGCCAGGGCGTGCCGCCAGCTCAAGCTGCTTCTCGCGAATTCGCCGGGGCATGTTGGCCGCGGCGGGCAACCCTGCCCGGGGCCGGTTTCCCTCTACGCGTCGGCGCGCCGTACGCGAAAGAGCGCCAGGACGACGAGGAGTCCCGAGGCGACGGCTACCCACCAGAACCATTTCGGTGCGCCGGGCGCGGGCTCTTTCGGCTGCGGTGTCGCGGTTTTCGCGAGTGTGGCGGCGAAGGCCGGACGTTCGAGTACGGCGCTCGCAATCAGACCGAGATCGTAGCGCGGCGTGGAGGCGCTCGCGTTGTCCCAGAGGAGCTCGAGTTTCTCGCCCGGCTCGAACAGGAAATCGATGCGGCGCAGGACGCCCTCCGCGACGGCTCTCGTGAGCGTGAGCGGCGGGTTGTCGCCGTCGTCGATTTCGGCGAAGACGAAGGGCTCGCCCTCGAGCGCGACGGGGATCGCGACCGATGTGCCCGTCGAGCCCGGAGGCTTGCGCCAGTGGACGGAGCCGAGCTCGCGGGTGCCGGTCACGCCCCGCCGGTCTTTGGTCTCGACGAAGAGCCTGACCGGGCGTTCGAAGTAGTCGGGGGCGGACGCGTCGAGCTCGATGCGCGATACGGATTCCTTCGGATCGAACCCGGAGAGCGTGAGGCGCGTCGTCGATCCCTCGCGGGAGCTCGCGATCGCGAGCGGACGTTCGCGCAGCCGCGGCTCCGTTTCCACGACGAACGGGACCTGGCGTCCGGCGGCGTCGAGGATGCGGACGGTGTGGAGGTGGCGAACGACCTCCGCTTCGAGGTCGAGGAAGGCGACCTTGCCGTTCGTGGGGAGCACGAGCGGCGCGCGCCGTTTCCAGCCACTCGGCTCGAGCGCGGCGCGCGCAGGCGGGGGAAGCTCGAACGCCTTCTGACTGTCGCGAACGGGCCCGAGCGTCGCGGTCGCGAGCTGACTCGGCCGCCCCCGGCTCAGGGCTTCGGCGAGATCGTAGCGAGGAGGCGCGGCGCCGGCGGAACCGTAGCGGAGCGTGAGTCCCGGCTCGTTCGGCGCGGCGAAGATCAGCCGCTTCGGGCGGACCGCGGCGCTCGCGCTTTGGACCTCGAGCGGCGCACCCGCGCGATCGATTTCGAGCTCCAGCACGCTGCCCGAGATTTCCGAAAGCGGTACGGTCGTGAGCTCGGTGCCCGTCGCCGATCGTTCGAGCCTGCCGGAGCCCACGAGCCGCCGCGAAATCTGCTCGCGAAAGAGCACGCGCTCGTAGACGCGGGCGTCGCGCGCGAAGGCGAGCCCCGCGACCGAGAGTTGGAGCTCGACGACGGGCAGGTTCGCGCTCGGCAGGCGGAGCACGAAGCCGTCGAGCGTCTCGCTTCCCGACGTGCGCTCGAGCGCGACGGCGACGTTGCGGAGCGGCGCCTCGGGAGCGGTCGCTTGCGAGCAGCGCGCCGCGATCGGGCGAACGGGATCGCCATTTCTATCGTCGAGGCGGATCCGCAGGAAGCGTCGATCGCTCGGCGCGAACGCGACGCGCGAGCGTTCGAGCCCATTTTCGAGGCGGAAGATCGAGCTTTTCGCGATCTCCTGGAAGTCCTTGGCGTCGGTCGACGCTTCCAGGACCACGGGCTTCAGGAAGGGTTGGGTTCCGGCGACCTCGAGCACGATCTCGCGGCAGAGCGGAGCACGCTGTCCGCGGTCGAGCAGGGCCCTCGTCTCGCGTCCAGGCACGCTCTCCACGTCGTGCAGCTCCACGCGGGGCGCGACCGGCAAGAGCGCCTCTTCGAGCACGTAGCCGAGCTCGCCCTGCTTCGTCTCGAGGCGCACGTCGCCGAGTCCCGGTCGAGCGAGCGCGAGCACGTCGTCCGGCAGCTCGAGGACCGCCCAGCCGGGGCTCGCCTGCACCTCGCGGGCATAGCGAAACGGCTCATCCTTCAGCGCGAGCGAGCCGAGCGCGATCACGGCGACGGCGAGCACACGAAAGCGCGAGCTCCGAGCTGGGGAGGAACGCGAAGCTTCGGTCATTTCTCCTCTTTCGGCAGGACGAAGCGTTGGGTCAAGAACGAGACGCCGAGCAGCGCCACGGCGAGCCCGACGATGGATCCCACTCGATACAGCGACCCGAGTTCCCACAGATCGTGCAGGAACACCTTGGCGATCGTCAGCACCAGCACGAGCAGGGCGCCGCTGCGCGTCAAGCGGCTCTTCAGCGCCATCCCCAGGATCAGCAGCCCGAACGCGAAGGCGCCCCACGCGAGCGAATAGGTCATGTCTTCGGCGAGCCCGCCGCCGGAGTAACGGAAGGTCACGTGCGGGCCGATCGAGAAGTAGTCGGCGATTTCCACGTTCACGAGCACGAACAAGAGCAGGCCCGCGACCGCGCCGAGCGCCGCCGGCATGCGGAAGCGGGTCGCGAGCTCGTCACCGCGCAGCAGGCGTGCCGCGAGCACGAAGGAGAGCGCCGGCGCTCCGAACGTGTAGAGGTAGTGGTTGAGGATCGGAACAGCCGTGCGTTCGTGGTATTCCCAGACGGCGGGGTTCAGGAGCAACCGCACGAGCACGCCTGCCGCGAGCAGCGCAGCAGCGGCGAGGAGCCCGCCGTGCGGAATGCGGCGCCGTAACCACGCGAGCGCGGCGACCTCGGCCGCCCAGCTGACGGTGAGCCACTCGTTCTCGAGCAAGAGCGGCACGGCCGCCGTGACGAAGCCGAGCGTGAGCGCGCCGAAGAGGGCGCTCAAAGACAGGCGCTGTTCGGGAGGGGCGTCCTCCGCGAGGGCGCCGCGCAGCGACACGGCCGTGAGTACGGCGCACAGCATCGCCGCTCCGCCGAGCGGTTCGTTGCCCCAGCTCGAGCGCGCGAACGAGTAAACCAGCAGAAAATGCAGGGGTAGGGCCGCGGCGGACGACCACCAGGCGGCCTTGTCGGGGCGCAGGCGAGCGTGCGCGAGCGGAAGCACCCAGAACAGGAGCCCACCGAACGCGGCGGGCACGACGAATTCGACGACGCGCGCGGGGTCGTTCGGCGGAAACTGGCCGGCGGCGAGAAACGCGACGAGCTGTGCCGCCCCGAAGAGCCAGCCTTTTTGCGAGAGCACTCCGATCGCCACGAGAGCGAGCGAGTGGAGCCAGGCGTAGGCGAGGGTCGGAGCGATCGGCTCGCTTCGCGGCTGCGTAACTCCGACGAGCCACACGATCGGTAACGCGCCGATCAAGGCGACGACGGCGGCGTTGCGGAGCTCGACTTCGTTCGCGCTCGTGCGGCGCGCGAGCCACGCGGCGAAGAAACCGACGGGCACCGCGGCGAAGCACGCGAGCGCGAGCGAGCGATCTGCCGGAAACAGAGCGCTCTCTACACGCACTGCGAGCGCGAGCATCGCGAGCAGCGCCGCGAGGATCGGGAGCTTGCCGGCCCCCGTGCGTTCGGCGGCGATCAGGCTGCCCCCGGAGACGAGCAGGAGGTAGCCCGCGAGCACGGGCGGGTCCACCGCGAGCTCGCTCCTGGCGGCGAAAGCGATGGCCGTCGCCAGGGGCACGACGGCTGCAAACGCCGAGAGAAACCGCGACAGGCGTTCCCGGGACTCCGCGGCGGCGTCTCCGCTCTCCGCAGCCGCCGAGCCGTGCGCGAAGGCGAACAGCGCCGCGACGAGCGCCACGGCGCCGAGCGCGTAGGGCGCGCGCGGCTCGGCCAAGAACTTCATCGACCAGCCCACGAACACGACCAGCGCGCTCGCGAAGCCGATCAGCGCGAGGGACGGCCAGCGCCGCACGCGCGCGACGAGCACGATGCCGGCGCTCAGCAACGTCACGTAAACGAAGAGCGCGACGGGCCGATCCTGGCCGGTCGAGAGCAGGTACGGCGTCGCCATGCCGCCGAGCAACCCGAGCAGGGCGACGAAGAACGAGTCGCGGCGGACGGCGAGCAGACCCGCGGTGAGGGTGACGAGCGCCATGCCAGCGAACGCGGCGGGCGTCGGGATCAGCTCGTAGAGGGTGCGCGCGGCGAAGAGCGCGGCGTACAGGATGGCGACGCCGGCGCCGCAGATCGCTTCGCCCGCGAGGCGCGCGCTCGAGCGGATGCGATCGCCGCCCCAGAGCGCGAGGGCGCCGGACGCGAGACCGACGGCGACCCGGACGGGCGGCGCGATCAGGTTTTGTTGGATGGAGTAGTGAAGGAAGAGCGCGGCGGCGAGGAACAGGGCGCCGCCGCCGAGCCACGCGAAGAGGCGGACGCCGACGAGGCGTTCCCAGTCGAAGGGGGCCGGGACTGGGGGAGCGGCAACGGGAGCGGGAGCGGGGAGGGGATCGGCGTGGCGAGAGCGGGTGTCGCGGTAGCGGGTGCGGGGGCGATCGGGAGGGGAAGGGTCAGGGGTAGAGGACGAGGGAGGGCCAGCGGCAGGGGATAGGTCAGGGGACGCGGGAGCGTCAGGGTC
>DASXWF010001452.1:0-7771 GCA_036503835.1 Polyangiaceae bacterium
ACGCTGCTGTTTCACGAGAACTCGCAACGGCGTACGAATGTGCCCGCGACGGATTCTTACAGGCCGGGGTGGGCGTTTTTGCCCCCCGCTCGCCGAGTGCACGACCGAAGCTCGGAAGGGCCCCCTTCCAGAGCCCTTGAGGCGGCAAGGTCATCGACAAAGAGGTCAAGCGTCGAAAACCCGTTTTCGGGGCTGGGGCCCCGAAAACAAACGAGACCAAGCGTCGGGATCACTTCCCCGGCGGGAAGCAGCCAGGACGCTCCCGCCGCCTTCCGGAACGACCTTTCACGTCGCGCGTCGCTTCCAAGGTCGAAGGACAGCGGGCGCCGGCCCCGCCGGTTTCTCGCGTTGGCTTTCGTTCCCGCTCACGCCGATCGTGATCTGCTCGAACCAAAGACTGTCGGAGTAGTGTTAGCTGCCCGTGACGGTCGGGGTGCCGTCGATCCCCTCCGGGCGGAGCGAGATCACCTTGGTGGCCGCGGGCACGTCGGGATTGTTCGGATCCTCGCGGACCAGCACGACGTCGCCGTCACGGATGCGGTCGAGACGCCAGTTGAGCTGGTAAGTGACGCCGGTCTGCCCCGCGAGCTGCACCACGTCGGCGCGCCCGACGAAGTCCCCGCGATGGACGACGTGACCCTTGCCCGTCGGGTCGACCAGCATGGCGCGCGCCGGCACGATGCGCGTGACGATGCCGACCAGCTTCAGCTCGTCGACGTTGAACTCCGCGAGCAGCACCTGCCGTTGCGACACGACTCGGGACTTCGCCTCCTCCGCGAACCGGTGAAGGTAGGAACGGAAGGGATCGCGGCTGCGCTCGGTCTCGGTGAAGTCCGCCTCCGCGAAGTCCCGCCGCGGCGGCGGCGCCGAGGCGACCGGCTTCGCCGAGCCCGAGGCGGCGGGAGCCTCCGAGCTGCTCGCGCTCCGGGACCCGCCCGTGTCCATCGTAACCTTGTCATCGCAGCCGGTGGCCGCGACGAGCGCCCCGAGCAATGCGCACGCGACGAGCGGGCGATTCGCCATCACTGCGAACCTTTCTTCTTGGCAGCGGCGCCGCGCTTGTCCGGACCCTCGTCCTTGGCGTCGGCCACGGCCCGGAAGGCCGTCGCGAGCACCTCGGCCTTGATCAGCACGTCCTCGCCCTTCACCTCGGGCTTGCCGAGGTTCACGTTCTCGAGGTTGATCACGCGGTCGAGCTGGCTCACACCGTAGAAAAACTTCGCGATCTGATGGAAGCGGCCGACGATCTCGAGCTTCATCGGGACGCGCGCGTAAAACTGCTCGTTGACCTCGGCGGACGGCGTCCAGGCCGAGAGCTGCACGCCCGCCACGTTCGCCACGTTCTGCACGGCGCTCAGGAACGCGGGGTACTCGCTCGAGACCGGGAGCACCTTGTTCAGCTCGCGCTGGCGTTGCTGCCGATCGGTGAGCTCGGCGAGATCCTTCTGGTACGCGTACTCGGCTTTCCGCGCCTCGGCGAGGTCGGCGCCGAGCTGCCGCTCCCGGCTCTGGGCCGCTTGGATCGAGCTCGCGAGCTCCCCGTACAGCACCACGTAGTACGCGAGGCCGGTCAGCACGAGCACCAGCGCCCCGACGCCGATCTTCGCGGCGAGCGGCAGCTTGGCGAGATTGTCGGAGAGGGCCATCAGTACTTTACCTGCGCCTCGAGGGAGAAGCGCACGACCGGCACGTTCTCCTTCGTCTTCTCCTGCTTACCCGGCAGGAGCACGACGTTGCTGAAGTAGTCGGACAGGTTCATGCGCCGCGCGAGCTCGCTCACGTCCTCGCCGTCGAGCGCGAAACCGTCGAGCTTCACCTTGCGCGCCTGCTCGGCGAAGCTCACGATCTCGAGCCGCCGCGGGTCCCAGTTCGGGTTGTAGACGGCCAGCGGATTTTCGCGGCGCAGCTGGCTCAGCCTGTCGGGCGCCACGCTGGGACCGCGCCCGGGAGTGACGATGCGCACGAGCTCGAGCAACACCGCGGTCGGCCCGCTCCGGGCGCCCTGCAGCTTGGCGATGGCCGCCTCGCGGGCCCGCAGCTCCTCGAGCTTCTTCTTGACCTCGGCGTGGTTCGCGACGTTCTTCTTCGCCTGCTCGATCTGAGCTTCGATCTCGGCGTTCTTGCGCTTCTGATCCGCGAGCTCTTCGGTCTTGAAGCCGTGGAAGACGAACAGCGCCGCGACCTCGGCCAGAAACGCGACCATCACGGCCACGAGCCAGAGCTGGCTGCCTTCGGGACGCGCCTCGGCCCGGCGCTTCTGCGGCAGCAGGTTGACGCGGATCAAGAGCGCCCCTCCCGCTCCCTGCGCAGCGCGAGTCCGAGCGCCACGGCGAGCTGCGCGGCGCGCGTCTGCAGGAGCAGCGAGTCCACCTCGCGCGCCTCGACCACGACTTTTTCCGTCGGCGCCCAGGCCTCGACGGGAACGCGCGCGCGCCGCTGGATGGCGGCGCCGAGCGCCGCGAGGTTCGCGGTGCCGCCGGTCACGTAGATGCGCGTGATCTCGGACTCACCGCTCGTCGCCATGTAAAAATCGAGGCTGCGCTGGATTTCGGCGGCGATCGAGTCGGCGACGGCCTCCACGATCTGCACGACCGGCTGCGGGACGATGCCGGCGCTGTTCGGATCGCGCGGATCCCCGGTGCCGCCGCATTTGTAGGCTTCGGCCTGCTCGAAGGGCACGCTGAGCTGGCGCTGGATCTCCTCCGTGATGACGTTGCCGCCGTTGGCGATCTCGCGCGTGAAGGCGCTCACCCCGTTCGAAATGATGTTGAGCGACGAGAGGCTCGCGCCCACGTTGATGAGGGCGATCGTCTGATCCTGGGGTAGCCCGCGCGAATACTCGAACAGGTTCTGCACGGTGAACGCGTCGATGTCGCAGACGACCGGCTTCAGCTTCGCGCTCCGGGCAAGCTGCGCGTAGTCCTCGATCTGGTCGCGCTTCGCGGCCACCAGCAAGAGGTCCATCTGGCTCGTCTCGGGGCGCTTTCGGAGAACCTGGTAGTCTACCTGCACGTCCTTGATGTCGAACGGGATGTGCTGCTCGGCCTCCCACTGAATCTGTTCCTCGAGCTGCGCGTCGCTCATCATCGGAATCGTGATTTTCCTGATGATCACGCTCTGCCCGGAGACGCTGACCGCGCATTCCTTCTGCCGGATCTTGGCGTCGTGGAACGCGCGCGAGAGCGCGTCGATCACCGCCCCCTGATCCATCACCTGCCCGTCCACGATGGCCTGCGGACCGAGCGGCACGAAGCCGAGGCGGATGAGCCCGAGCCCTTTCCTCGACTCACGCACCTGACAAACTTTGACCCCGGAGGCGCCGATATCGACGCCGACGAGGTTCTTTCCTTCGCCCATGGCTCTTCGCGCCTGCTTTTCGCGGAAAAAACCGCGCTCACAAACTTTGGCATCCCCGCTCTCGGACAGCCAAGAAACGGGTGCGAGTCCGCGCGCCGCCGGCGGGTCCTGAAGGAAATCGTGAAGCCAGCCTGGGGGGCGACGCAGGCCGCGTCGGGAACCGAGCGGCGGCGGGTGGGTGCGCCACCTACCCCGGCACCTATCTACGCGAAGTTACTCAGGTGCATCGGGGTAACCCCGAAGGTCCGGAGTGACCCTGGGGTCTTTCGTGACCCGGCTTAACTTTTTTTGTCTCAGATCGGTCCGCGGCAGCCGAATTCTCTCAGGTTTCCCGTTTTGGGCAGCGACCAAGTCGTGCAAGTGACCGGGTAAGCGCCGACCCACCCAGCCGGACAGAAAAACGGTAACTACTTGTAATTACTTACGTTCAAAGCATGGAACGGATAATGCTTTAGTCACGGTCAGAGGAGAGACACCGATGACTGACGCAAACCTTCAGCCCGCCGTCGAAACCCGCCGCGCCTCTTGGATGCCCACCGCGTCCTTCCGCCCGAGCATGCCGGCAACGGCCCGCCGGCGTCCCGCTTCGGTGCTCCCCCGCGCCGCTCATCGCCCGGCTGCCCTGCAGCCCGCGACGGTCGTCAAGCGCGAGCCCGCTCCGGCGCGCCCCAAGAAGGAAGACCCGCGCGTCGCGCGTCTCATCAAGGAGTACACGCCCCTCGTTCACAAGATCGTGGGCGGCTTCCAGCGGCGTCTGCCCCGCAACGTCCTGCGCGAGGATCTCATCGCGGCCGGCATGGTCGGCCTCTGGGACGCCATCCGCCGCCACGGCGAGGAGCCGGACGAGGGTTTCGAGTGGTACGTGCGCGTCCGCGTCCGCGGCGCGATCCTCGATGAGCTGCGCGCCGAAGATTGGCTCTCGCGCCGTGCGCGTGCGGCTGCCGCCGCCACGAGTGACAGCCAGCCGCCTCGCGTCGTCCGCCTCGACGACGTGGGCGAGTGGGAGCAGTCGCGCTCGCTCGCGAGCGAGGACAGCTCGGAGACGGAGCTCGATCGCCAGGCGACACAGGCCTCGCTGAACCGCGCCGTCGAGGCGCTCCCGGAGCGCGAGCGCCTGATCGTCGCCGAGCACTACTTCAACGAGGTGAAGTTCAAGTCCCTCGGTGAGCGGCTCGGCGTGAGCGAGCCCCGCGTCTCGCAGCTCCACTCGCGCGCCATGCAGCGGCTCCGCACGCTGGTCGCCGAGCAGGGCATCTGAACGAGGTTTTCCGCTCCGACTCCTCCGCGGAGCGGGTACGAAAGGCGATGGACGGGATGAAAATCCCGTCCTTTCGCTTTTTGTGGGCACACGCGGGGTGTAACGCCTCGGGTCTCAGCGGCGGCGGCGCCGGACGACGGAGAGGCCGAGCAGACCGAGGAACGCGAAGGCACCCGCCGAGTCGGCGTTGCTGCCGGCGACCTTGCACGAGCACCCGCCGTCCGTCGTGGACGGCTCCCCCGGCTCTCCGGCTTCGCCGGTCTCGGCACCCGCTTCGCCGTTTCGTGTTCCGCCGGTACCGTTCGAGCTACCGGAGGTTCCCGTTCCCGACGTTCCCACGCCACCTCGACCGGCATTGGAAGAGCCCCCGCTCGACCTGTTGCCCCCGGTGCCGGTTTGGTTGCCTTCGCCCCCACTCCCTACCGGAGCCGGGACGGTGTCGTTGTAGTCCGCGAGCAACGCGTTGATGTCGTCCGCGTTGTCCTCGAGGAGGTTTCCCTCGCCCGTGTCGGAGACCTGTCGAATTCTGAGATTGGCCGGCAGCTCGCCGAGCTCCGCGGGCCAGGTGCCGACGTCGGACGGGGTACCGCGGATGACGCCGCCCTGCGGCAGCTCGATGCGCCAGTTGGCCTCGAACTGATAGACGTCCGGGGTGCACTCGATGATCCGCTCCGCCGTGTGGATGTTGCTCACCTCCGGCAGATCGGGATTGAACGTGAACAGCGGGTCGACCGTCATTTCCTCGGCGGAAAGCGTCGTGTAGAGGCGGGTCAGGGTCGGGTGGGCGTCGATCAGATCCTGGACCAGGCGCACGGGCTCGATCACGCCTTCCTCGAGCGCCGTCACGAACGTCGCGGGAGCGACGGTGATGTCCGCGGCGTAGCAGTTCGGGCACACCTTGAAGTCCGCGAAAGCAACCCCGTCCGGCAGGGTCACCGCGCCTTCGACGGCCTCCCAGAAGCCGTCCCATTGTCCCCACTGGTAGTACGCGGTCGAGAACAGCTCCTGGAAGCTCGAGTGCACCCCGGTCGAGTAGTTCTCCCAAATCACGTCGTCGGACTGGGTCCAGACCGCGCTCGCGAGGGTGCCCGTCGAGCCCGAGAACTCGGTCACGAACCCCTGACCGTTCGCGTCGTCGGCCGCGTCGATCACGGTCTGTTCGTAGTTCTGGCTGGCGTTGAACCAATTGATGCGCGCCTCGTTGAGCTCGAGGGACAGATAGTTCAGCGGCACCGCGCGGGAGTCCGAGAGCAAGAAGGCCATCACGCCCATGTCGTCGTTAGCGGCGACGGCCGTGAGCTTCACCGGGATCATGGGCTTGTCGGCTTCGTACGTGAGGACGATGGGACGGATCGCGCCGACGTCGGCGCCCTTCGTCAGGCGCAGGGCGAGAAGGTAAAGCCCGTCCTCGAGGTACGGCCCGAGCAGAGCGGACGAGCCCTCGGGCACGTCGTAGCCGTTGTCTCCGAGCCACGCGACGGCAACATCCGCGGGATCGTCGAGGTCGGGATCGAGCGAAATCGCGGTCCATTCGAAGGCGCCGACGACGCCGGAAGCTTCGACGACGACGCCGGGGCCGGGACCGCCGGTGCCGCCGGTGCCGCCGGCACCAACGGGCCCGCCGGCGTTACTGCCAGCGGAGCCGGAAGATCCGGCGAATCCCTGTTGCTTGCACGTACCCTCGACCCGCGTCGTGAGGCCGTACTGCGGATTCGTCACCGCCTGCAGGCGCTGAAACGCGATGTCGGAGGCGACGGCGATCTGATCGCCCGTCGGAACCGACGAGATCGGCAGGAGCCACGAGAAGTTTTCGGACGGCCCCTCGTACATGATCTCGATCACGGCGGTGACCGTGCCGTCGCCGTTGTCGGCGAAGATGATGTGCTCCGCCGCCTGATTCACCGGCTGCGCCGCCGAACAGAAGAAGCCTCCGCAGGCGTCGGCGGGCGAGGAGCCTCCGAGCACGGCGGTCAGCACGGCGCCTCCCAGGACGAATGATTTCAGGGTTCGCTTCATGGCTGGCATCCTTCGCACGGGTGAACGAAAGTGTTCGGAGTCTGCACCATGAGGAGCACGACAGTCGATGCTCGATCGCGGCATGATTTGGCACAGACCGGCACAATTTCCCGGCGATTCTCCCGGGTGGCGAGGATTCAGCAATTCTGATGCCAGGCGGCGGGCGTGGTACGGATCCTGCTGAATCGAAGCCGTGCCGAGCACGAGATTGGGCTCTTGGTTGGTCGCGTCGGCAGCGCTCGCGTGCTCGGGGCGCGCGGTCGAGGACGCCGGCGCACAGCAGGCGCCGGACGCCGATGCGAGCACCGTCAGCGCGGAGCTCGGCGTGCCGGCGGGTGACGACGGGCTCGACTTCGCCCCGGTCGAGGACGGCGCCGTGCTCAAACTCCAAACGTTCGGTCAGGGCGGTACGCATCTGTTCCTGGCCGTGCGCTGCGTGGGTTTCGGCAGTCGGGCCTTCGTCGGTTTCACGCTGAGCAATCTCACGAGCGAGCGCGAGATCGTGGCGCCCCCGCCCGCACGCCCGCAGTTGCTCTTCTGTCACGAAGACGACAAGAGCGTCTGCGACCTCGTGCCGGTAACGGTCATGACCGGCGGTCTCACCGATCCGGAAGAGGAGCGAGACGGCCTCGCGGTTCGAATCCGTGTCGATGTGAGCAATACCGCGGGCGCAGTGGCGGACGCCGCCCGCGAGATCCTGCTGAGCACCGAGGATTTGCGGTGAGCGCACGCTGGGCGGCGCTCGCCCTCTTCGGCTGCGCGAACCTCGGCTGTTCGAGCGAGGACGCGGTGCCCGCGACGTTCGGCGGCTTCCAGCAGCTGGGCGTCACGGACGCGGCGCTGATGAGCGTGCACGGAACGAGCGAACGTGACGTGTGGAGCGTCGGGGCCGACGACGGCGCGGGCCCGCTCGTGCTGCACTACGACGGGCGCGCCTGGGAACGACGCGCGCCGGGCGCGAGCGGCGATCTGTGGTGGGTCCACGCCACGCCGGAGGGGCCGGTGTTCTTGAGCGGCTCGCCCTCGCTCGCGCTTCGTTACCAGGACGGCGCGTTCGAGCGCTTGCCGGGGCCGGGCACGGAGGAGCACACCCTGTTCGGTGTATGGGCAGCGGCTCCGGACGACGTCTATTTCGCGGGC
>DASXWF010001453.1:0-1660 GCA_036503835.1 Polyangiaceae bacterium
CGGATGAAGTGCGCCATCCTCGTCACGGCGCTGGCCGGCACGTTCGCGAGCGCGGCGCAGGCCGCGACGTTCACGCCGATCGCGGAGGAGAGCGGTCTTTCGGCCCTGCGCGCCCAACGGCCCGCGGATTTTTGGCTGAGCGGCCTCACGTTCGTGGACCTCGACCACGACGGCGATCTCGACCTGTTCCTGGCCGACCACCACGGCGACGCCCTCGCGGCGGTGAACGACGGCAGCGGGCACTTCATCGCCGCCGCGGGTGACTACCCGACGAGCGAGGTGCACCTCTGCCTCGACGTGGACGAGGACGGCAGGGTCGACATGGACCTCACGTACTCGGACGGCGGAGCCAAATGGTGGCTGAACGGCGCCGAGCCGGGCGGCACGCTCGCCTTCACCGACGTGGGCGAGGTGAACACGCGGGAAGGCAACGAGTCGCGTTCGGAGGCGCTCGTCGATCTGAACCGGGACGGCCTGCTCGACTGGGCGCGCACCTGCCAGGGGCAAAACTTCAAGGTCGACTTCGGCGACGGCGCTGGGCACTTCGAGAAGGACAGCCTTTCGATTCCGCAGCCGGAGGGCAACGCGCTCGACGCAGGGCTCATCTTCGCCGACCTCGACGCGGACGGCGACGAGGATCTCGTCGTCAACTGGGGCGGCTACGACGCGCCGGGCGGGGACGACTACGGCCGCGCGCGCGTGCTCCTGAACGACGGAACCATGAACCTGGTCGAAAAGACGACCGAGCTCGGGATCCCGCCGGAGCACCTCGCGATCCTCGGCGTGGGCGACGTCGATCACGACGGCGACGTGGACCTCATCGGTCTCGAGGATCGGCGGTTTCCGGAGGTGATCTACCTGAACGACGGCCGCGGTTCCTTCACGAAATTGGAAGGCGCCGTCACGGGCAGCAGCGGCTCGGCGCAGTACGCGCTCTGGGGGCTCGCGACGCTGACCGACCTCGACAACGACGGCATCGCGGACATCCTCATCGACGGTCGCTACTACTTTCACGTGCTGCGCGGCACGGGCGGCGGTCATTTCGCCTACCAGAACGACGCGTGGGGCGGCATCACCGACACGGCGGAGGCGAGCGTCGACGGCGGCTTCGCGTTCGGCGACATCGACGCGGACGGGGACCTCGACCTGATCGGCTACACCGCCACCGATCCGAACCGACAGGTCGAGCTCTACCGAAACGACCTTCCGGCGCGAAACTGGCTCAACGTGCGGCCCGTGGGCGCGCCGGGCAACCTGTCCGGCGTAAGCTCGAAGATCCGCATCTACGAGGCGAACACCGATCGGCTCCTCTGGTACGAGGAAGTGCTCGCCTACTCGAAGCAGGCGCAGCAAAACTACTACGCGTTCGACGAGCTCGAGCGCCATTACGGACTCGACGCCCGCGAGACCGTCGACGTCACCATCACCTTCTACCCGTCGGGCACCACGGTGCGAAAGGACGGCGTCGAAAGGAACACCACGATCTGGCTCGCCGAAGACGGATCGAACGGCGTCATCGAACCGCCTGCGGCCGGCGGCGCCGCGGGCGCGGGCGGTGCGGGCACGAGCGGCGCCAGTGCGGGCGGCGCGGGTAGCGGCGGCGCGGGTAGCGGCGGCGCGACGGGCGGCGGCGCGGGGATGGGCATGGGCAGGGGCGGGA
>DASXWF010001454.1:0-2986 GCA_036503835.1 Polyangiaceae bacterium
CGACGAGTGCGGGCGACGGCGGCTCACCCTCCGCTTCGGGCAACGCGGGCGTGGGCGGTGCGGGAGCGGCAGGCCACGCGGGAACGGGTGGAACGCCCGTGCACGCCGAGGACGCGACGTTTTGCCGGGCGGAGCTCGCGCGCGCGGTCGATCACTACGACGGCTTTCGCAACGCCTACGACGATCCGACCGAGATTCCGCGTTCGGCGAAGAACGGCAGCGTGCGCCTCGTCGGGGCGAGCGACTGGACGAGCGGCTTTCCCGCCGGAAGCTTCTGGCTGCTCTACGAATTCACCGGCGAAGAGAGCTGGCGGGAGACCGCGCGGCGTTGGACCGCGGCGCTCTCCGGACAGCGCACGCGCACCGACACGCACGACGTGGGCTTCGTGATCAACAACACCTACGGCGCGGGTCACCGCCTCACCGGCGAAGCGGCGTACGTGAGCGTGGTCGAGGACGCCGCCGAATCACTCGCCTCGCGCTTCGACGAGGACGTCGGCGCCACGCGCTCGTGGGATTTCGGCAGCTGGAGCTTCCCGGTCATCATCGACAACATGATGAACCTCGAGCTCTTGTTCCACGCAACCGAGCTCGGCGCGAGCGCCCGCTTTCGCGAGATCGCGATCAGCCACGCCCTCACGACCCTCGAGAACCACTTTCGCCCCGACGGCAGCTCCTACCATGTCGTCGACTACGACCCGAACACCGGCGGCGTCATCCGCAAGCAAACCAACCAGGGCGTGGCCGACGAGTCCGCCTGGGCACGCGGCCAGGCCTGGGGACTCTACGGATTTACCCTGTGTTTCCGGGAAACCGACGACGCGCGCTTCCTCGAACGTGCCCGCACCATCGCCGACTTCTACACGCAGAGCTCCGTCATGCCCGAGGACGCCGTCCCCTACTTCGACTTCGACGCGCCGGAGCGCTCCGACGTGAACGACTATCGCGACAGCTCGGCGGGAGCCATCGCCGCGAGCGCGCTCTTCGAGCTCGCGCGCTACGTGCCGCCGGAAGCCGCCGAGCGCTACCTCGAGTTTGCGCTCCGCGCCGTGCGCTCGCTCTCCTCGGCGAGTTACCGCGCCGCGCTCGGCCAAAACTCCCACTTTCTCTTGCAGCACGCCGTCGGCAACTACCCGCAGAACGACGAGATCGACGTCGCGATCAACTACGGCGACTACTACTATCTCGAAGCCCTACTCCGCTGCGCGGCGCTGGATCCTTTGACCCCCTGAGCCCGCCGGGGCAGGGTGCTCGCGATGCAGCCACAGCAGGTCCTCGCCGGCCGCTACCGGCTGGAGCGGCAGCTCGGAAAGGGCGGCATGGGCTCCGTGTGGCTCGCCGAGCACCTTGCGTTGCGCTCTTGGGTCGCCGTCAAGCTGATGGATCCGGCGATTGCGGCGACGCCCGAAGGAGCGGAGCGCTTCCGCCGCGAAGCCCAGGCTGCAGCGTCGCTGCGCAGCGCGCACGTCGTTCAGGTTCTCGATTACGGCCTCCACGAAACCACTCCCTTCTTGGTCATGGAGCTGCTGCAGGGAGAAAGCCTCGCGGGTTGCCTCGAGCGCGAGCGCCGCCTCTCTCCCGAGCGGACACTCGCGATCATGACCCAGGTCGCGCGCGCCCTGGGCCGCGCGCATCAAGCCGGCATCGTCCACCGCGACCTCAAGCCCGACAACGTCTTCCTGGTCCGCGAAGACGATCAGGAGCTCGTCAAGATCCTCGACTTCGGCATCGCGAAGACCCCCGCTTCGCAGTTCGGCGGCATGGAAACGCGCACCGGCGTCACCATGGGCACGCCGTATTACATGAGCCCCGAGCAGGTCGAAGGAAAGAAGGCGCTCGATCACCGCACCGACCTCTGGGCGATGGCCGTCATCACGAGCGAATGCCTCACCGGCACGCGACCCTTCGACGGCTCCACGTACGGCGAGCTCCTCCTGAACATCTGCGCGCGCCCGATTCCCGTGCCTTCGAGCCTCGGCCCCGTACCGCCGAGCTTCGACTCCTGGTTCTTCCGCGCCACCAGTCGCGATCCGGAGCAACGCTTCGCGAGCGCGCAGGATCTCGCGACGTCGTTGCGCGACGTCGTCGGCGGCGCCGCCGCGCCGGGCGTGGCCTTCTCGACGGGTACGGTGCCGGGAAACCCGCCCGTCGCCGCAGCGATCGCGGCCCCGCCGGTCTACGCACCTTCCGGCGCCTACGGCGGACCTCCGCCCGCGAACACGTCTCAACCGCTCGAAGTCACGAAGAGCGCGGGCGGCCGCAGCGCGCTGCCTTGGGTCCTGGTCGCGATCCTGGTCGTGCTCGGTGGCGCGGGCGCGGGCGTGCTGCTCTTGCGCTCCAAGTCGAGCGACGCGGCGGCAAGCGCCGCGTCCGTCGAAACCATCACCCCGTCACTCCCCTCCGCGGCGGTCAGCGCGCCGGCGAACACGGCTCCCTCGATCGCGCCGCCCCCGAGCGGGCCGATCGAGGCCAAGGCCCCCGTCCTGGTCCAGACGACCTCTCCGCCGCCGGAGCCGCGTATCGCCGAGAAACCGAAAGCCGCACCCGCGCGTCCGCCGGCCCCAGCGCCCGCGCCGGCGACGCCCTCCGCGAACGGTGCAGCGAAGACCGCGCGTTGCTTCAGCGATCCGTTCTCCGGCCAGATTCGCCCGGCGGGGAGCGGGCGCGCGCCCGACGGACAGACCTTTCCCTGCAAGCAGGATCCGTTCACCGGGAAGTTCAAGCGGCTCTGACCGGCGCCGTCCCCGCGCCCGCGCATCCGCGAAACTCCGTTCAGGGATCGCACGGCAGACGCTGCCGGAGGAGGTCCGCGATGGAGTACACCTTCGTTCGCTCGTCCGAGAAGACGGGCCGTCCAACGACGTAGGTCTCGTAGACGGAAGCTCGCTTGGAGTCCGTCGGGTGCTTCCGTACCACGAAGTAGTCGACGTCGTCGCGTCGCAGCCGTTCGTATTCTTTGCGAAGAGGGACGGTGGCGCAGTCGAGC
>DASXWF010001455.1:0-6248 GCA_036503835.1 Polyangiaceae bacterium
GATCTTCCCGTCGCTCGAGCTCTTCAGCGCGGGCATGCGCTTCGGAGCCGCGGCGAGCGACGCTGCGGTCCAGGAGTTCCACGACGATCAGGGCGAGACCGGCGCGCTCCCGCGCGTGCTGCGGAACCTCGGCGACACCGCGTGGACGCAGGCGCCGCTCCACACCGCCGTCGCGGCCGACATCGACGGCGACGGCGTCGACGAGGTCGTCGCCCTCTACGAGGCCGGTCAGAGCCTCTACTTTCGCCCGATCCGGCAGATCGAGCAGGGCGAGCAGCAGACGGAGATCCTCGCTGCAAACCTCCGCGCCCAATCCGCCACCCTCGCAGCCGGCGACTTCGACGGTGACGGCAAGGACGAGCTCGCCCTCGGCATCGTGCTCTCGAATCGCGCCGAAATCCGCTTTTTCGACGACGGCGATACGAGCTTCGTGCCACTGCCCGAGCTCACGAAGGAACTCCCGCGCGGCGCCTCGTCCACCGAGCTCAGTTTCCAGCTCGCCGCCGGCAACCTCGACTACGACGCAGCCGACGAGATCGTCGCCGTCGCCAATCAGGTTCAAGACTGGAACTCGGGCGCCGCGACCGCGACCTACACGATCTGGGACGACGGCGCGACCGGCGCCGCCGAGCTCGCTTCCGACATCCTCGTCGTTCGCGACGGTACGCTGCACTCGGCCCTCGCCGCCGGCGTCGACATCGTCGATATGGACTTCGACGGGGTCGGCGAGGTCGTGCTCGCCGGCGTCACGACGCCGCAGGTCACGACCGCGCTCGAGTACGTCGCGGTCACGCTCGACGACGCCGCGCACGGGCTCGCTCCGCTCGCGAGCCGGGTCATCCTCGACAGCGAAGCCGGCAAGGATCGCTCGGACAACCCCGCGTACTACCGGCACATGTGGGTGAAGGGCCTCGACATCGACGGCGACCTGGTTCCCGAGGTCCTCGTGAATCGGCACGTGCTTTCCAGCCTGACGCCCGCGCCCTCGGGCGGGGGCAGCGCGTGGCCGACGCGCTTCATCCTGCCGCTCCAGCATTTTCAGCCGGACAGCGACTTCGACATGCGGCGCGACAACTCCGCTATCGCGGTCGGAGACTTCAACGGCGACCGGCGCGACGACGTCGCGTTCCTGAACCCGGCTCGCGACAACCTGTACATCTACGGCATCGCGGGCGCCGCCTCCGCACCCGTGGTCATCGCCGACCGGTCCGTCACGGGCGTCGGCGAGCGCACGACCCCTCTGCTCGTCCCCGTCAACGTCGATCGCGACACCGCGATGATCCAATACTCCGAGGGCGAATCGCAGCTCCTGTTCAGCGAGCCGGTCGTGATTGCGGCCATCGCCGCTCCGCCCTGCGCGGAGGGCATCGGTCAGGACACCGACGCCTGCACCACGTCGTACGGCAGCGCCGAATCGGTCGGCAACGGCGTCGACAAGTCGGTCACCGTCTCGGCGAGCGTGAGCGTCGGCGTCTCCTTCGAAGAGCGCGTCTTCACTCAGAGCCAGATCGAGCTCGCTGCGACCGCGACGTTCGCCACGACCAACACCGAGAGCACCAGCGCCAGCGTCGAAAAGTCCGTCACCTACACCACGGGCGCGATGCAGGACGCCGTCGTCTTCACCACCATCCCCTACGACAGCTACGTCTACGAGATCGTGTCGCACTCCGAGCCCGCGCTGGTCGGTGAAACCATCACCATCAACGCGCCCCGGCAACCCCTGACGCTGATGGTCGAGCGCTCCTTCTACAACGAGCGCGTCGCCCCCGGCGCGCTCCGCATCGACGACGGCGTCTTCGGTCATACCGTCGGCGCTCCCTCGAGCTACCTGAAATCCGCCGATGTTCTCGCGATGAGCGGCGTCCTCCAATCCCCCTCGCGCAGCGTCACGCAGACCGGCTCGGTCGAAGTCGGTCTCAACGTCGGCACCGAAAACACCCAGAGCAGCGCGCTCGCGCTCGGCTTCGAAATGTCGCTCACGCTCACGGCCGGCGGCGTCATGGCGGGCTTCAGCGTCGGCGCCGAAGTGGAGAGAAACCTCAGCGTGACCCACGGAAAATCGACGAGCTACGCCGGCAGCATCGGAGCCATCGACTCCGAACACTTCGCGGACAACCTCTACACCTTCGGCCTCTTCACCTACAAACACCGGGCCGCGAACGGCCAGGAGTTCGAGGTGATCAACTACTGGGTCGACTGAGCTCGGCGTCGCCCCAACCGAGTCACCCGCGAGACGACGAGGCCGCCCGGAGCGGCCTCGTCGTTTCTCTTTTTCTCGGCCGTCTCGCGTTACCCGCCGCTCACGAGCTCGCACAAATCCGGCAGGTTTCGGTACTCCTGCGCGTGGTCGAGCCCGTAGCCGACGATGAACTTGTCTTCGACGGTGAAGCCGACGTAGTCGGCGACGGCCTCGACGCGGCGTCGCGAAGGTTTGTCGAGGAGAGCGCAGATGCGCAGCGATTTCGCGCTGCGCGCGCGCAGCAGGCTCAGGATGTAAGCGATGGTGAGGCCGGTATCGACGATGTCCTCGACGACGAGGACGTCCTCGCCCTCGATGGGTTGGGTGAGGTCCTGGATGATCTGGACGGCGCCCGTGGATTCGGTGCCGCTGCCGTAGCTCTGCACGCCGAGGAACTCGATGCGCACGGGGAGCGCGATGGCGCGCACCAGATCGGCCGCGAACATGAAGCTGCCCTTGAGCACGCAGATCAGCACCAGGTTGCGGCCGGCGTAGTCGGCCGTGATCTGCCGCCCGAGCTCCGCTACGCGCGCCGCGATGACCTCGGGCGTGTAGAGAGTGCGGACGGCCGCGGCGGGCGGGTAGTCGCGCATCGGCAGTACGAGTAGCGAGCGCGCTCCCCGCCGTCAACGTGCTGCCATCGCGCTCCGCACGGTTTCGCGCGTGCCGTCGGTGGTCCAGGTGAAGCCGCCGGAGCGATCGAGTCGCACGGTAGCGACGCCGTGCCGGGTCAGGCGCTCCAGCACGGGCACGTGCGGGTGGCCGAAACGGTTTCGCACACCCGAAGACAACGTCGTCCAGGTCGGCCGCACGGCTTCGAGCAGGGCGTCGCCCGTGGAGGTGCGGCTGCCGTGGTGCCCGGCCTTCAGGAGATCAGCCCGGAGATCGGCGCCGCGCCGCGCGACGAGATCCCGTTCGGCCGCGGCCTCCGCGTCGCCCGTGAGCAGCGCCGCACGCGCTCCGAACGCGAGGTGCAGGACGAGCGAATTGTCGTTCGCGTCGCGTCCCGGCACGTAGCTCGGGCAGGGCGAGACGAGCTCGACCCGCACGCCGCCCGGCCGGCGCGGCCGCCCGCACAGCTCCGGCGGCCGGCGCACGGGAATGCCGCGCGCCCGGGCCAGGGCGAGCAGCTCGGCGTACACCGGGCCCGCGCCGTGCGCTTCGCCCTGGCCGCTGTCCCAGAGCTCGCCCACTTCCACGCCGCGCAGCACGGCCGGCAGCCCTCCGAAGTGATCGGGATGCGGATGCGTGAGCACGACTACCTCGAGCCGCGTGCGCCGCTTGGCGCGGAGCACCGGCAGCACCACCGCTTGCCCCGTATCGACCGGATTGCCCACCATCCCTCCCGCATCGACGAGCCAGGCCGCGCCGTCCGGAAACTCCACGAGCGTCGCGTCCCCCTGCCCCACGTCCAGCATGGAGATCCTGAGCACGCCGGTGCTCCGCCCGGCCGCGCGCTGCGCCCGCTCCACCACGAAGAGCGAGGCCGCGAGCGCCGTCATCCACACCGCGCGAAACAGGCGCGCGCGGGCGCGGCGGGCCGAGAGCGCGAGCCCCGCTCCCCCGACGGCGAGGAGCGCGAGCTGCCAGGCGTTCGGGGCCGGAACGCCGAACGCGAGCGCCGTCGCGGCGGCGCTTTCCCAGGCAATTTGCTTCACGACCAGGAGCGCTCCGGACGCCACCAGCGCGACGCCGTGCTCGAGCCACGGCAACGGCGCGAGCAGCACGTGACTCAAGCAGAGCGGCAGCGCGATCGTCTCGCCGAACGGCGCCGCGAGCACGTTCGCGAGCACCCCCGCGAACGTGAGCTCCGGCGCGAGCAAGGCGAGCAAGGGCGCGCACGGCAGCATCGACGAGAGCGTGGCCGCGACGCTGCCGCCGACGAAGCGCGCGACGCGCGAAGGCAGCCGCTCCGTGTGGCGCGCGAACGAAGGACCGATCACGAGCAGCCCGGTCGTCGCCGCCGCGGACAGCAAGAACGAAATATCGAAGGCGACGAGCGGATCCACGGCCGCCCCCACGAGCAGCGACAGCGCGAGCGAACGCGTGGGCCGCGGCGCCCGGTTTACGGCACGCGCCAGGAAACCGGCGGCCAGCATCCACGCCGCGCGCCACGCCGAACCGCTGCCGCCGGCGAAATCGGCGTAGGCGAGCGCCAGCGGAATGCCGGCAAAGCTCGCGACCCGGTTCACGTCGATGCGCACGGCCAGCCACTCCCAGCGCACGAGCAGCGCGCCGAGCGCGCCGACCAGCGCCGCCACCGCGAACACGAGGTGCGTCCCGCTCACGGCCAGCATGTGCGAGAGTCCGCTCCGGCGAAAGGCGGCGTCGTCCTCCGGATCGAGATCGTTTTCGCCGAGCACGAGCGCGCGCGCCATTCCCTGCGCGCCGGGCGCGAAGGTCGCGAGAATGCGCTCGCGGGCGTGGGCCCGCAGCCGGTCGACGGCCGCCGCGAGACCGCCGCCGCGCGACGTGACGTCGAGCGAGAGGGTCGACCCGCTCAGCGTGATTCCACGACGCACCGCGCCCGGGAGCGGGTCACGCGCGTCGAGGTTTCGAAACAACTGTAGCGGCGCGAGCTGCGCCACGGCTTCGAACCGATCGCCGCGCGCGAGCTGCTTGGGCCCACCGTGCAGGCGCACGCGCAACGGCCCCTCTACTTTCCGGCCGTCGCAATCCAGCGTGCCCATCTCGGCGACGAACGCGAGCGCATCGCCGCCCCACACGGGTGATACCACCACGCGACCGGACCCGGCGCAGCGCTCGGGCGGCCCGAGCGCGTCCCGCACGCGCACCCGTTCGACCTCGAACGCCTCGAGCGCGCCCTGCGCCCGAATCCCCGACAACCCGAACACGACGACGCAGACGACGAGCGCCCGCCAGGGGACGAACGGCACGAGCAGCAGCAGAACCGCGAACAACGCGAGCGTCGCGGGCAGGGGCGCCATCGCCACCACCTGACCGCTGACCGCCGCCAGCGCGAGGCAGAGAATCGTGTCCACGCCACCGCGTCGCGCAAGGGCCGTGCCCTGCGAGAAGTCGGCCGCGGGCCGAGCTCTACTCCGGCAAATGCCAGGCGGCCGCCATGGCGGCCGCCGGCATCACCTCTGGATCAGCAGCCGCTGTCCAGGCAGTACTGAGCGTCGGGGTCTTCGAGGAAGCAGAAGCAGTACGCGCAGTCGTCTTCGCAGGCCTGGCACTGGTCGCCCTGGAAGTCGCAGCGCTCGCCGCCGTTGCCGTTGCCGTCACCGCCACTGTCGTCCTGAGGAGGCGGTGCGTAGGGGGACTGATAACTCGAGGGCGGATCCTGGTAGCTGGACTCCGGATCCTGGTAGCTGGAGGGCGGGTCCTGATAGCTCGACGGCGGATCCTCGTAGCTCGTGCCCGGACCGCCGACGACTTCGCCGCTGCCCTCGCCAGGCCCGTCCGGATCGCCGTCCTCGCCACCGGCACCCGCCGCCGCTCCTGCTCCGCCCGAACCGCCGCCACAACCTGGAGCGCCAAGCGCCACAAGGAGCATCAACGCGCTGATCTTCCGACCGAACATCGGGACCTCCTGCTGGGCTGGAGTAGCTCGCTACCGCTCCAGCCCGACTGGATAGTTTATCAGAAGTAGTAGAGGGCGGAGATGTTGCCCGTGAAGATGTCCCACGGGTTGTTGCCGACGGTCGTCTGGAAAGCCGTTCGCCTGGAGGAGACCTCGACGTCGGGATCCGGGTCCACTGGAGTGCTGTTGGTCGTCTTTCCGTTGTCGATGGCGAGCTGGAGGCCGACCGAGCCCTGCAAGGCGAGCTGCGGCAATTGGATGAATCCAAAGTGAATTTCCGCGCCGACCCGGGCGCCCACGTCGAGGTGGAAGCCGCTCATCGAGACGTCGCCTTCGTCTTCCCCGTTGGGATCGGTGCTGAAGCTCCCGAAACCGACGTTCAGCTCCGGGACGACCTCGAAGGTGAAGTGGCCCGCCGACGCGAGCGCCAGCGGCACGCCGCCGTGGATGTTGAAGCCCGTG
>DASXWF010001456.1:0-2212 GCA_036503835.1 Polyangiaceae bacterium
GTTCCGCGCGTCGGTGAAGACCCTGCAAGGTTGCGTGGACAAGGGCGCGACGCGGGTCGAGTTCCTCGGCGGTACGGTGAGCTTCTTTCTGAAGATCGACAGCCGGGGCAAGGTCGACCAGGGGTACCTCGAACACTCCACGATCGGCGACCGCGCGACCGAGCGCTGCATGCTCGACGCGCTCAAGGCGAAGAGCTGGCCGAAGCCCGTCGGCGGCGAGCACGGCCTCGCGCGCAAGTCCTTCGAGTTCGATCCCCCGAACGACGTGCGTCCTCCGACCTTTTGGACGGAGGACGACGCGGCGCCCGGGCTCAAGAAAATTTCGTCCGATCTCGGGGAGTGCAAGCACGGCCACTCCGGGGCCTTCGAAGCCACGCTCTACGTCGGCACCGACGGCAAGGTGCTCGCCGCAGGCGTCACGCCGCCCGACGAGCAAGGCGATTCCGCCGTCGACTGCCTGGTCGGCGTGCTCGAAGCGGCGAGCTTTCCCTCACCCGGCAGCTGGCCCGCCAAGGTCACGCTGAACCTGTGATGAGCGACCTCCGCGGAAAAACCGCGCTGGTCACGGGCGCCGGCAAGCGAGTCGGGCGCGCCATCGCCGTCCGGCTCGGCGCCGCCGGCATGCGAGTGATCGTGCATTTCCGCGAGAGCCGGGAGGGCGCGGAGGAGACCGCCCGCGCCATTCGGGCTGCGGGCGGCGATGCCGCGCTCGTGAGCGCCGATCTCGCCGATCTGGACGCGGCCGCTCGCCTCGCCGACGAAGCCGTCGCGACCTTCGGTAGCCTCGACCTGTTCGTGGCGAGCGCCGCGAGCTTCGAGCGCATTCCCTACGGGGCGCTCGATCGCGCGGGTTTCGAGCGTTCTTTGCGGCTCAACCTGGAGAGCCCGTTCGTGCTCGCGCACCGGCTGACCCCCGAGCTTCGCCGGCAGCGCGGCTCCATGGTCTTCATCACGTGCACGAGCGCGACCGCACCGTACAAGAACTATCTACCGTACGTCGTTTCGAAGGGCGCGCTGCGACAGCTCGTCCGAACGCTCGCGCTCGAGCTCGCGCCCGAAGTGAGAGTGAACGCCGTGGCCCCCGGCACGGTGCTGCCGCCCGAAGACATGGACCCGGCCGTGCTCGCGCGACTCGTGAAGAAGATCCCGCTCGCGCGGCACGGCAGCCCGGAGGACGTGGCGGAAGCCGTGCGCTACCTCGCGCAGGCCGAGTTCGTGACCGGGAACGAGATCGTCGTCGACGGCGGCGCGGTGATCGCAAACTCTGCCTGAGCTCAGAACGCGAAGGCGATTTCGTAGCGCAGCGCCGCCGGATTCGACTTCGACTCCGCCAGCTTTGCTTCCGGAGATTTCGGTGGCGCTGCCGCCGCGTCGGCGCCGTCGGCAGTCGCCGGCGTCGAGGAGGCCTCAGCGTCCGAGACCGGCACGGGCGGCGGCTCCGCCGCCGGGAACGGCAGCGTCAGGCGGGAATCCGCGACGCCGTGCTCGCGCAGCGCGTCACCGAGGCGCGCAGAGCGCAGACCGGCCAGCGGTGCCCCCGAAGGCTCGCGTACGACGACCTTGAGCTTCGGATGAGCGCCGCTCACCTTGCCCACCGCCTCGAGCACGGGCGCGGCGTCCGCGAGCAGCGCCGTGCCATTCGGCGCGAAGAGCTTCTCGGCCGGCATCGCTACGAACACCTGCCCGTCCTTCGCGCCGAGCTCCACGCCGCCCTTCTCGAGGGGACCCTCGAGCTCGAGCGCGAGATCCCGAGTGACGGCGACGAGCTCGCCCAGGTTCTTGCCGGCGAGCTCGATGCTCTGCATGCGCTGCTCGGCGACCAGCAGCGTCTGCGTGAGCTCGCGCTTTTCTCGAGAAAACGAGGTCAAATGGTCGCCCGTGCGCGCGAGCTCGCTGCGCAGCTGGTCGACCAGCTGCGCGACCGCGTCCCGCTCCTTTTGCGCCACGGTCGTGTCGAGCTTCGACTGCGCGACGTCGGATTCGCGCGCGCTCAACGTCTTCTGCTTCTCGGCCAGGTCGGCCTCGAGCGCGTGAATGCGCTTCACGGCCGCTTCGAGCCGGTCGCGCGTGCGGCCGTGCGCCGCGGTTTCACTCTCGGCGACCGAGCGCGCCTCTTCGTAGTGCCGGGCGGAGACGCAGCCCGGAAGCGCACAGCCGAGCGCCGCGAGCGCGCCGAGCTGGACGAAGCGGGGTGCCGACGTAAACAGCGAAA
>DASXWF010001457.1:0-6971 GCA_036503835.1 Polyangiaceae bacterium
GCGCACGTCGACCTCGGAGGCGACGAGCACACCACCGTCA
This sequence comes from Polyangiaceae bacterium, assembly GCA_036503835.1. Taxonomy (GTDB): domain Bacteria; phylum Myxococcota_A; class Polyangia; order Polyangiales; family Polyangiaceae; genus PMG-095. Next base: position 41 of record DASXWF010001457.1, read on the forward strand.
TTCGGGCTTTCGAGCGCGGCCGGCATCGTGATCGTCACGACCGGTCCCCTCGGATCGCCGATCTCGCCGCTCGATCCGCCGCTTCCGGTCTCTCCCGCCGCCGCGCCCGCCGTCCCACCGACGTTCTCCTCCTCCCCCGCGTCGCCCCCGCCGCTCCTGCCCGACGTCGGAGGCCGGCCACCCGTGCTGGGCGCGTTCCCCGAACCCGTCGGCGGGCGCTCGTCGCTGCTCCCCCCACAGGCTTGCATCCCAACGAGAGCCAGCAACACGCCGGAAACCGCCACCCGTCCCACTGCAAAGTCCAAGGCCATCGGAGCGCGAGGATACCTTGGTTTTCACGGCATCGCCAAGCTCCGGGGCGGTTTTGGCGCGGGTTTGAAACCGTAGCGAGCAAGAGGCATCCGCCGCGCAGAGCCGTTGACCCTCCGTGGCAAATCCCTATGGTTAACGCCCCTCAACGCCCCGTTCGCGGGGCCCGGGCCGAAAGGCTCGTCACAAGGAACGTAGAGATGCCGAAGCTCGATGGAACCAAGACTCACCACAATCTGAAGGAAGCGTTCGCAGGCGAGTCGCAAGCGAACCGGCGTTACCTCTACTTCGCGAAGGTGGCCGACATCGAAGGCTATCCGGACGTCGCGGGCCTGTTCAAGGACACGGCCGACGGCGAGACCGGTCACGCCCACGGGCACCTCGACTTCCTGAAACAGGTCGGTGACCCCGCCACGGGCCAGCCGATCGGCGACACCCTGAAGAACCTCAAGTCGGCTGTCGCCGGTGAGACCTACGAGTACCAGACGATGTACCCGGGGTTCGCCAAGACCGCCCGCGAGGAAGGCTTCTCGGACATCGCCGAGTGGTTCGAGACCCTCGCGAAGGCCGAGAAGTCGCACGCCGGTCGCTTCGACAAGGCGTCGAAGGAGCTCGGCTGATCCCACCTCCGAAATCGAAGGCGGGCGCTCCTGCACGAGCGCCCGCGCTGCCTCCCGTCCACGACCCGAACGATCCGCGCTACTACGACGCGCGGGATCTGGAAGCGGAGATGCGCCGCGTCTTCCAGATCTGCCAGGACTGCCGCATGTGCGTCACGTACTGCGGCTCGTTCCCGATCCTGTTCGAGGCCGTGGACGCGGAAATCGGGCGCGGTCGCGCCGAGGGCGCCGAGACGGTCGACGCCGCGACGCTGCGCAAGGTGAGCGACCACTGCTGGCAGTGCAAGCTCTGCTACATCAAATGCCCGTACACGCCCGACGAGGGGGCTTACGAGGCGCTCGATTTCCCGCGCTTGATGGCGCGCGAAAAAGCGGTACGCGCGCGGCGCGAGGGCGTGCCCATCGTCGATCGCATCCTCGGCGAACCGGGAGCCATCGGCGCGCTTTCGGTCGGCCCGCAGGCGCGCGTGGCGAACCTGGTCAACGCGAACCGCCTCGTGCGCAAGCTCGCGGAGCGCACGACCGGAATTTCGGCCGAGTTCCCGCTACCCCCGATCGCGACGCGCTCGTTCACGAGCTGGTTCGGCGCACACGAGCCGGCCCCGAAGGCCGGTAGCGCGGGGCGCGTGGTGCTGTTTCCCACCTGCTACGGGGAGCACAATTTCCCGCGCGTCCCGGAAGCCGCGACGCGCGTGCTCGAGCACAACGGTTTCGAGGTCGTGCTGCCCGAAGGGCTCGTGTGCTGCGGCATGCCGAACCTCGACGGCGGCGACGTCGACGCGGCCCGGCGCAAGATGGAGGCGAACGTACGCCTGCTCTTGCCGTACGCCGAGCAGGGGCTCACGATCGTCGTGCCCGGCCCCACGTGCGGCTACACCATGAAGAAGGAGTGGCCCGTCTACCTCGGGGACGCGGGCTCGAAGCGCGTGGCCGCCGCGACGCGCGACCTCATGGAGTTTCTCGATCTGCTCCGGCGCGAGAAGAAGCTCAACCGCGAGTTTTCGCGCGGCTACGGCAAGCTCGCGTACCACGCGGCCTGTCACCTGCGCGCGCAGAAGATCGCGATCCCGGGCGCGCGCGTGCTCGCGCAGCTGCCCGACACCGAGGTGCGCATCATCGAGCGCTGCTCCGCGGTGGACGGCACCTGGGGCATGAAGGCCGCCTACTACGCGGAGGGCGCCCGCTACGCCGAGCGCCTGACCCGCGAGATCGCCGAAGGCCGCGAAGACGGCGAAACCACCGTCGTCACCGACTGCAGCCTGGCGGCCCTGCGCATCCTGAAGGAAAATCGCCTGGACGCTCGGCACCCGATCGAGCTCTTGGCCGAGGCGTACGGAAGCGCATGAAACCCATCGAACGCGCGGAGCTGATGGATCTCGGAGCCTACGAGCAGGTTCGCGAACATTTCCGGGCACGCGTCATCGCGGTGAAGAAACCGCGTTACGTGTCGCTCGGCTCGAACATCACGCTGCTCTTCGAGAATCGCGACACGGTTCTGTTTCAGATCCAGGAGATGCTCCGCACCGAGCGCATCACGAACGAGAAGGCGATCGCTCACGAGCTCGACACGTACAACGAGCTCATGCCCGGCCGCTCGGAGCTCTCGGTCACCGCGTTCATCGAGTACCCCGAGCGCGAGGAGCGCGAGCGGATGCTGGTCGCGCTCGCCGGCATCGAAGACGATTTCTACGTCGAGGCCGGCGGCGAACGCGTGGCGGTCGTTCCGGACACGCGCGGCACCGATCCCTCGCGGACCATGGCGGTCCAGTACCTGAAGTTCCCGCTCGGACCGCAGGCGCGCGCCGCCATCGCGGAAAAACGCGGACCGGTGCGGCTCGGCGTGGATCATCCGGCGTACCGCGCCAGCGTCGCGTTGAGCGAAGCGACGCTCGCGAGCCTGAGCGACGACTTCGACTGAGCTTCTGGAGCGGAACGGCTTCGTTCGGGGACGAAGCCGGGCCGCGTGCGTCTTCAATCCTCGAGCGGCGGCGGCACGATGGCTTCGAAGGCGGACGCCGGCACGTCCTTGAGCGGCTCGATGTCGTCCTCCGTCCAGCCGGGGTGCGCCTCACCCTGGAAGTAGAAGCTCGAACCGTTGTCCGCGAGGATCATGCCGTAGCGCTGCATGGCGCGCAGCACGACCTGGGCGCTCTGCGGCGCTCTCGAGATGTCGTAGTCGGAGCGCAGGCGCACGCGCAGCCCCATGGGCGGCAGCGTGCGGTCGTTCTGGTCACAGCCGCCCGGCACGGCGTAGTGCGTCGCGGGCTCGACGAAATGTGGGCCCGTGCACGGCACCGTGAAGCGGATGGCGTGGCGAATCTCGCCCGCGCGCACCTCGTCGTAGCGGACGATGCCGGGCGTGATGGCGAGGCCGGCCGCGTCGGCGCTCGTCCAGCCCTTCTCACGCTGGCCGTAGCTGTTTTCCATGAGGTTCCAGCGCGCGCCGCCGCCGCATTGCCAGCCGGCAGCGAAGTAGCACGCGTAACCTTCGAAGAGCTCGCAAGCGCCCTGCTGCACGACGAGCAGGTGACAATCGCCGTCGCACTCGAGCGGACTGTTGCCTTCGATCCGGACGGCCGTCGGATCGGGGAACGGGTACGGGCCGGGATCGCTCTCGTCGTCGTACCAGTAGAAGTTCACGCCGACCGAGAGCTGATGCTCGGGGACGACGTTGATGGGAATGCCGTAGAGCTCGCCGTCGCCGCCCCCGTAGTCGGGATGGAGGTTCACGTCACCGACCACATCGGCGAGCCGCGCCGTCCAGGTCGGATCCACGGGCGCGGAAGAGATGTCACGATTCCAGGCGTCATCCGCCGGAAACAGCGGGCAGCCGCCGATGGTGGGACCTGCCGTGGAGCTGCCGCTGCCCGCGTTCGAGGCCGAACCCGCGCTGCCGCTCGTGCCGCCGCTGCACCCGCTCTTGCAACCGCTGCTGCCGGCGCTCCCGCCGCTGCCGCAGCTGCCCGAGCTGCACGAGCTGGTACCGGCGCTGCCTGCCTTGCTCGTGGAGCCGGCGCTCCCACTCGAACCAGCTCGCGCGCCGCCGCTGCCTGCCGAGCTGCCCCCCGCGCCCGGCTCGACGGGGTCTACACCCGTGTCGGCGCCGCATCCTGAGCCGAAGGCAAGCACCGACCAACACAGGATCGTCCGCCCGACGTGTGTCATCGCTGCCCGATTCTATCAGAGACCGAGTGTGCGTCGAATCGAATCGCTCAGTCGGGCGTCTCCTCGAGCAGCACGGCGAGGTCCTTCGCGTTCAGCACGGCATAGTTTCTGACGCAGTTGTTGAACACGGCGTGCACGCTTTGCGCGCGCTGCGAGAGCGTTTTTACGCGTGCCACCCACGCGCCGAGCTCCCGAGGTGCGTAAAGGTAGTTGAAGCGCTCTATCACACTCGCACCGCGCTTCTCCCACCCCGCGAGATTTTGACCGTGGAATCGCACCACGGCCAGGCGTGGCGCGGTGACCGCGACGACCGGCGCAACACCGCCCGCTTTCGAGGGGGGCTGGTCGACACAAACGTACGAAAATCCAAGTCGTTCGAGCAGAGCGAGCACGCGCTCCGCGCGCTCCGGCAGCATCCAGCTCTTGTGTCGAAATTCCACGGAAAACGGCAGTCCCGCGCTGCGCTCGGCGAGCGCTTCCAGGAAGCGTGCGTTGCCGCGCGTGGCGGAAAACCACGGGGGAAGCTGCGCCAGCACCGCTCCGAGTCGCCCCGCTCGCACGAGCGGATCGAGCGACGCAAAAAAACGCGCCTCGAGCTCGCGCACGATCTCGTCCGGAAGCTCTTTCGGATACGTGCGCGCCGGCAGCCCCGCGTCCTGAAGCGCGGACCTGAGGTCGGCCGGCAAGCGCGCGGCGTCGATGGGGTGGCCGGTGAGCACCGGATGAGCCTTCACGTCGAAGCGAAATCGCTCGGGCGTCCACGAGATCCAGCGTTCGACGAGCTCGGCGGCGAGCAGCGTGTAGTACGTGGCGTCGATCTCGACGAGCGAGAACTGACTCGCGTAGTGGCGCAAGCGCGCTTCCGGCGTGCGCGCGTCCGGCGGATAGAACGAGCTCGAAAGCAGCGTGCGATCCGCAAAGCCTCCCGTCGCGATCGAAACGTTCCGCCAGACGGCAGGGGTGGCGGCGCGCGCGGCGAGCGCCTCGGCCTCCCGCAGCCGCTCCGGATCCGCTTCGGGAATCACGGCCGTGGCGCGTTTGGCAGCCATGGCGTTTTTCGCTCAGCGGCCGGCGCTCTTCAACAGGTCGTCGATCTCGGCGGACGAGATCACGCCCGCCTTGCGCGCCCGCTCCCGGCCGCGCGAATCGAGCACGACCAGCGTCGGAACCTTGTCGATCTTGCCGAAGGGCCCGTCGTCGTCCAGAGCGGTGGCGCCGGCGAGCGCGACCGGGTAGCGCAACGAGAGCGTCGAGCGGAAGATTTCGACCAGCGGCGCGCTGTTCGGAGCCTCGAGCACGACGGCGCCGGCGTTCGCGCGCGGGCGATGGCGAGCGATCACCTCGTCCAGGCGGCGCGCCATGAGCTGCGACGACAGGTCGAAGGTGGTCACGAACAGGAGCGCCGTCACGCGGCCACGGGTGCCGGCACTGCCGAGCTCCTCGCCGGCGGTCGTTCCGTACGCGAAGGCTACGGGCGCGCCCGAAGCGACCGGCTCGACAGCCTCCGGCTTGGAGGACGACGCACACGCGCCCAGGGCGGCAGCCAGAATCAGGAAACGCCCGGCCGCGCGCGTGGTCACGGCGCGGGCGGAGGCGTCGAGCCGCCGTCGAGCGGTCCGAACAGATCGGCGAACGTGCGGAGCGCCTCCGGGATTTCGCGACCGTTGCGCTGCTGAGCGAGCACGGCGTGCGCGAGGTCGTCGATCAGCGGCTTGAGCGGCGCGCTCTCGAGCTGCACGCCCTCGATGCGATCGCCGACCTGCGGCACGCGCGAGAAGAGCACGATCGGATCGTGCCGGACCCAGGAAAAGCCCGTATTCGGCAGGAAACCACAGGCGACGACCTGCGCGAAATCGAGGTAGAGCGGCGTGATCAGGACCGCCACGCGCGTCCGATCGCCAGCGACGCCGCTCAGCCCGCGGGCGGCGAAGCGCGGTTGGGCGGAGAGCTCCGCCGGGCCCATCGCCTGGCTGATGCGCATGCGGCGCGCCGGGTCTGACTCGACGGCGAGCAACGGAGCGTAGAGCGCGATCTTGGGCACATCGAGGCGCTTGGCGTCTTGCTCCAACACGGTGAGCCAGTAGTCGCGTCCCGCCGGCGTGAGCTCGCGATAAGCGATCGCCGTGGCGAGCGCCGCCTCTGCATCGGTGGCGAGCGCGCCGAGCCACTCGCACCACGCGCCGAGCAGGCGCTCGTCGGCGACCGGCGTCACGGGCAGAGGCGTGGGGATGCGCTCGGCCGACGCGGCCTTGTAGCTCGAGGACAGCTCCGGCATGGGGGGCCGAAGCTAAAGCATCGCGCTCCGCCGCGCAACGAAGAGCGCACGCTTCCGTGACGGACACGATCGTGGGGGCGAGAGCCCACGGGAATCACGTTTCGACGACGGCGCCGAAGTCCACGACGAAGTCGGCGACGAGCTCGTCGAGGTCGCGCTCGCGCGAGCGCGGTGCGGCCAGCACGAGATCTCCGCCGTGTTCCGCGAACATCGCACACAGTCCTTCGCTCGCCTCGCAAATTCCTTTGATGATCACGACGTCGATCGCCTGGACGCGAATCTTCCTGAGGACGATCTCGTCCAACGCCAAGTCGTTCCCCTGCGGCGGGACGTCGGACGGCGAGGGCTCTTGCATGTGTCCACACGATACCCCCAAGCGCTCGTCACCGAGCAAGCGAGCCAGGATGCTACGGCCGGACGAGCCAATTCGCCGCCGCGAGGCTTGACAAACCAGTTCGGTCCCGAACCGCGAACCACGATTGCGACGCACGCGGCCGCGGAGTAGTGGGTCGGCCATGCGATGCGCTCCGCCCGCGCCGCCGGCCACGCTTCCGCCGCTCGA
>DASXWF010001458.1:0-11860 GCA_036503835.1 Polyangiaceae bacterium
GGCGAAGACGAGCAAGCCGAGCAGCAGCGGCAGCGCGGCCAGAAGCAGGCGCATGATCAGAAGTGCAGCCCGCCGACCGCCGTGGCAGCGGCTCCCGCGCCGACGCTGCTGCCATCGAGCGCGTAAACAGCGGGCAAACCTCCAGGCTGGCCCGCTCCCGCGACGGCCGAGCGCGCCAGCGTGAAGATGTCTCCGCTCACGTTCACGCCGACGGAGAACAGATTCGTGAGGTAATAGTCGAAACCGAGCGCGAGCCGCGCGTCGAAGCCGCCGGCTCCGGTGCGCGTGTCGGCGCCCGCCGCGGTGCCCGCAAGCGGCGTGGGATCGATGCCCGCGACGCGCAGGTACCCGAGCCCGAGCGTCGCGTACGGTTCGATCGAACCGAGCTGCATGTGGATGCCGCCCTCGGCTCCGAGCGTCCAGACTTTCCAGTCCGAGAACAGGCCGTAGCGGAAGCGAACCCCCGCGGTCAGAAACACGAGCCGCAAGCCGAGACCTGCGCCCAGCAAGAGTCCCGTCTGGCTCTTCTTCACGCTCTCGTCGACCAGGTTCGACGCGGTGATGGTCTCGAGACCGAAGTGTCCGACGCCCGCCTCCGCGTTCAGCCAGACGAACGCGAGTCCGCGCCCGGAGTCCTCGCGATCGGCGCGCTCGAGCTCCGCCTCGGTCTGGTTTGGCGGGGGGGCCTGTGGGTCGCCCTGACTCTCGATCGCCGGAGGCGGCGCGAGCCCACCCGCCGACAGGGGCGAGCCTTGCTCCTGAGCGAACGCCTGCCCCGGCCAGGCAAGCAAGGCGGCAGAAAGAACGAGCCTGCGCATGCGCCTGATTTTAGCACTCTTGCGCGGCTTTCGGCCTAATCCACGGCGTAGCGGACGCGTTCGGGGGTCGTGCTGTCGCCGAGCTCACGGCAGAGCTCGGCGAGCTCCTGCCTGCGAGCGCCCTGCCAGAGGAGGCCGTCGGGCGCTTCGGGAAGCGGGACATCGAGCCTGAGCGTGGCGAGGCGGCGGTAGAGCAGCGCTGCCTCGGCGGAGTCGGCGAGGGTCCGCGCGAGCGCATCCGCGCCGCGCACCTTCACGTCCCAGGCGGCGGGGTCGCGCGGAATGTTCTCGAGCTTGCCCCAGCGCGAGAGCAGCGCGGCGGCCGACTTCGCGCCCCAGCGCGGTACCCCGGGGATCCCGTCCGCCGTGTCCCCGACCAGCGCCAGAAAATCCGGAATCGACGCGGGAGCGACGCCGAACTTCGCGAGCACGCCGGCTTCGTCGAGCAGCGTGCCGCGCGCGCGATCGCAGAGCACGACGCGCTCGGCGCGGACGCATTGTGCGAGATCCTTGTCGGGCGTGCACAGGAAGACGCGCTCCACGCGCGGATCGGGCTCACAGCGGGCCGCAAACGTCGCGAGCGCGTCGTCCGCCTCGAATTCGATCATCGACCAGGTGACCAGGCCGAGCGCCCGCGTCACGCGCTCGGCGAGCGGAAACTGACCGAGCAGCGCGGGGTCGAGCCCCTCGCCGGTCTTGTACCCGGCAAAAAGGCCGTTCCGAAACGACTCGATGACCGTATCGAACGCCACCGCCACGTGAGTCACCCCGCCACGGCCGAGCCACGCCGCGAGGCTCCGCAACAGCACCCGCGCCCCGGCCGTCTCCACCCCACCTACCCCGTCGCCCCCGGGAACGGCGAAAAAGGCCCTAAAAAGCTCGTAGGTTCCGTCAATCAGGTGGATCTGCATGCCGACGCCATCGCCGCTTGCGTTCAGGGTGGGCTCTTTGAAAGAATGGGCCCCGTTCTGCGCTCCAGGGCGCGAACCGAGAGTTTACCATGCGCATGTTCAAACCGACTTTCGCCGCCGCCACGCTCGGCACCCTGCTTGCCGCCGCCAGTTGCACCCTCATCACCGACGTCGATCGGACCAAGATCCCGACCGACACCAGCGGAGGCACCTCGGGCAGCGGAGGCACCGGCAGCGCGGGTAAGGCCGGCTCCGGTTCGGGCGGCGATGCCGGCGACGGCACGAGCGGCGGAAGCGCGGGCCAGGCAGGAGACACCGGTTCGGGCGGCACGGGCGGCAACCCCGTCACCTGCAGCAAGGCGACCGGGACCATCACGCTGGAGCCATCGACGTTCCTCGCGAACGGCGACAAGCTCACCATCGGCGACGGCGTGCACGATCCCGTCGTGTTCGAGTTCGACCTCAACGACGACGGCGTGGCGGACGGCAACGTTCCGATCGTGTTCGACGGTACCGAGAACGAGGCGCAGCTCGCAGTGCTGATCGCTGACGCCATCAACGCGGCGGAAGACCTCGACGTCTCCGCCAGCGCCGAGGGCTTCAGCGGCGGCGAGGGCGGTCAGGGCGGTCAGGGTGCCGGCGGCGAAGCAGGCGCGGCAGCGAACGGCGAAGCAGGCGCGGTCGCGAGCGGAGGCGGCGAGGGCGGCGCTCCGGGCTCGGCCGGTGCCGAATCCGCCGGTGCTCCCGCCGCTTCCGGCGGCCAAGGCGGCGACGACACGGCGCCTCCTGCGCCCACGGCCGCCTTCGTCGAGCTCACGAACGACGCCTACGGCGAGCTCGGAAACGTCACGATCAGCGACACCGTGGGCAACCCCAACTTCAAGCGTTCGGGCTTGTCGGGCGGCGACGCGCACAACTGCGATCAGCTGCCCACGTTGTGCGCGGACGACAGCGACTGCTCCGCGACCTGCAATACCGAGACGAGCCTCTGCGAAGCTCCGTAGCGCGGGGCCAGAGTTCCGCGAAGTGAGCGGAGCGCGCCGGTCCCGCGAGACACGGTGCGCTCCGGGCTAGCGCAGCCGTCACAGACTCACGCTCGGCGGCGGCGGAACAGAACGAGCGCGACGCCGAGCGCGGCGAGCAGCGCCGCCGGATCCGCCATGCGACGCTCGACGGGCGCGGGAGCGACGTGCGCGCCGCAACCGTAGGTGGGACCGACGCACAGCGGGTCCGCCGCTGTGCCGTCGTCCGGATCCTCACCCGCCTGAAGCTCCGCGACGTCGAGCTGGCCGTCGCCGTCCGAGTCGCAGGCCGTCATGTCGTCCGCCTTGTTGCAGAGCTCGGTGCCGAGCAGCTGCAGAGCCGCCGCCAGCTGCTCCTGAGTTGGCGCCTTTGCCGCCTCACCCGAGATGGTCATCGGGGGCGCGTGGAGAATGAGATTCTGTGCGAACACGCCGAAACCGCGGTTGGGACCGACGAAGTCCGTGACCTCGGTGCCCTTGATCTTGTCGCGCCCGCCTTCCATCGTCGTATGGCAGAGCAGGCAGGTCGGCGCACACGTCAGGCCATAGATCTCCTGGATGTAGCCGGGGAACGAGGGGAATGCCGCAGCGCTCGACGAGACCCCGAGCGAGCCCGCCGCGAGGGCGAGCGCGACCCCGAGCTTTTGCGCGAGCGACGGAGATCGGGTGCGGCTGGAGCTTGCCATCAGAGGAACGCGTGGAGCTGAGTGAACAGCGTGAAGCCTTCGGGACGAAGGATACCATCGACGCGCATGTCCATGTGCGGGAGGAAGAACCACTGTGCCGAGAGCCAGCCACCGAAGCCCGGCTTGCCCTGGCCGGACGACTTCGGCACGTTCTCGAGCTCGGCGCTCTTCAGCTGGCCGCCGTCCAACATTTCGAGCGTCAAGAGGCCGTGCAGGCCTTGGATGAACTCGTAGTCGCCCTGGAGGAAGCCCGTGTACCCGAGGCTCTTCGTGGAATCGGTGAGGAGGTCGACCTCACCGAGCAGTGCCAGCGGGTCGGCGATCGCTATGCGCGTGAAGAGCCCATGGGCGCCGCGCGCGACGTTCGTCTCGAGCGTGAGCCGGTCGCGCCCCGCCAGGGTGTACAGGCTCGAGACGCCGAGCGCCGCGCGGCTCGCCACCATGAGCTCGATGTAGAAGCTGTAGCCGCGCTCCCGGAATTCGTCCGGGTTGATCTGGTAGTTGCCGGCGATGCCCATGATCTCGCCGCGCACGTCTTCGGAGTTGTAGGCGAGCGCCGCGCCCCACTGCTGATCCGACTCGCGATCGGTGCGGGTGGCTTCCCGCGCCCATAACGTGTGCTCTGCAACGCGGACGCCGAAAGGCAGATTGAGACGCCCCACGCGCGCCGTGAACTTCTCCGCGAAGTCCATGCCGAGATAGAAGTTGCGCGAGATGAGGTTGAACTGCTCGCCCTGATTGGCCGTGAGCTGCGCCGGACGCGAGTGGACGACTCCGGCGGCGACGCGCGCCGCGCCGACGCTGCCTCCGAAGAAGAACGAACCGAAGCGGAGCTGCCCGTACAGATCCATCTGCATGGGGAAGGCACGGAAGCCGGCGTCGTTGACGATCGTCGCCCCGCGCAAGCTTCCGCCGAGCATCACCGGCGGCGGTAGATCCGCGAACCAGAGGAAACCGGACGCCTTGCTCGGCTCCGCCTCTTCGGCCTTCTTGCCGTCGTAGCGCATGCGCAGGAGCAGGTCGCTCTGCGCGCGGCCGTAGGGCGTGAGCGTCTCACCGCCCGACGGATCCGCATGGCACACGGGGCAGCCCGTGTACGCGTGCCGGATCATCCAGGAGTACGCCTCGGCCCGCGCGGGTACGAACAGCACCACGATCAACGGGAGAAGCAGCGAAAGCACACGCAGCAGAGCTCGCGGTGCGAGGGGTAAGCGCGTGCCGTTCGGCATAGACCCCCCTTTATTTGTCGTGACGGGGCCGCGTGTCAATCAGAACGAAACGGCCGCACCACGAAAACGACTCAGCTCTCCCGGAGCTTGAACCTGACGGCGATCTTCACGTCCGTATCGACGCACACGCCCAGGTAGCAGGGCTTCTCGATCCCGTGGTCCTTGATGTCGATCTTGCCCGTCCCCGTCACGATCAGGTCGCTCCCGTGGCGCTCGGCCGTGTAGTGAAACGGCAGACTCTTCTCGACACCGTGCAGCTTGAACTTGCCGGTGGCGTCCCCCTCGCTCTTTTTCTTGTCCTCGGGAAACTTCAACGCAGAACGGTCGACGGTGAGCGTCGCCTCGGGGAACTTCTCGGCCTCGAGGTACTTGCGCGTGTGATTGTCGCGGAGGCCGATGCCCGTCTTCAGGTTCTGAACCGAGGCCTTCAAGAGCAGGCGCTTGCCGTCGTCGTCCACGGCCAGCGTGTCTCCGGTGCCCTCGATCTTGAGCCCGGCAGGCCCCTTCGCCGTGAACTTCACTTCCGGCTTGTCGATCACGCGGCACTTGCCGCCCGCATAAGCGGCGAGCGCGAAAGTGGTTACCGCCAGCGCGGGCACGAGCGACCTGATCTTGAGCATCGAAACTGTCCTCCGGAGGATTCCCGGTCACCCGAGCGGGCGATCGGTTGGGCCAAGCCTTCTAGCTTGAAAAGGTACTACGCGCCCATGGCTCGGTTACTTCCTCACCTTAGCAAGTAGGTGAATTCTCGACACAAACGGGGATCATGTTTTACTTTGGCTGCAAAGTTGTCACCTGACTCTCCGCGACCGTTTCGACTGTCCCGGTCTCATTCTGGGTCCGACGAAAACACACCGCGCGGCGCGCTCGCGAGGTGAGCGGCCACTCGAAGCGGAGGTCGACAGCGGCCTCCCAACCGGGGAGCTCCGGTGCGGCTTCGCGAGCCAAAAGCACCCACACCTCGCGCGTGGCGAGCCGGGCGCCCTCGCGCAGCCAGAGCGGAGGAGCCAGCGTCGCGCGCGAGATCGCGACCTCGAAGCTCGCATCGGCGAGAGCTTCGGAACGCTCGCGCCGGATTTCGAGCGACAAGCCGTCGAGGCTCGCGGCGAGCGTGCGCAGGAACGCGACGCGCTTGGCGCGCGGTTCGACGAGCGTCACCGACAGCAAAGGCTCGCACACGGCGAGCGCCACCCCGGGCGCGCCCATACCGCTGCCGACATCGACCCAGCGCTCGGCCGCGCGAAGCACGCCGTGCCCCGAAAGCGCGAGCGCGTCGGCGAACGCGAGATCCACGAGCTCCTCCGGCTCGCGCGCCGCGGTGAGATCGATGCGCTGATTCCAATGCACCAGCCGGTCGAGGTACGTCGCCGCCCGAACCAGGAAGGTCTCCCCGGCGCGTTCTGCGACACCGAACGCCTCGATCTCGCGCCCGAGTAGAGCGCGCCAACCTTCACCGAGCTGGGCCAGAGCCACGGGTGTACTCTACAGGAGGAGAGCGATGGCCGAGCAGCATGCCAAGGAGCGCCTGGCGGAGTGGGTTCACGAGGTGACCGGCCGCTCGGGCTTCGCGCTCGAAGCGCTCGCCGGTGGAGCCTCCCCGCGCCGCTTCTCCCGGGTGCGCTGGACCGAAGGCGGCAGCGCCGTCTTGATGCAGGTCCCACCCGAAACACCCGATCGAGCCTTCGCCGACGAGCGCGGTCGAGTCTGGCCGTTCCTCGAGATCCGCGTCCTGCTCGAGAGCCGCGGGGTGCGCGTCCCGCGGCTCCTCGCGGAGGACTGCGCGCACGGGCTGCTGCTGGTCGAGGATCTCGGGGAAACGCTCGCCGAACGGCTCGAACGCCGGCCGGAGCAGCGGGCCGCGCTCTACCGGCGCGCCACGCTCGACCTGGCCGCCGCGCAGCAGCGACTCGCGCCGCTGCCGGCGGGCTCGGTGGTGCTCGAGCGCGCCTTCGACGCGGCACTGCTCGGCTGGGAGCTCGAGCATTTTTGGGAATGGGGGGTCGTCGCGCGGGGGCGCAGCTCCGCCGGGCGCGCCGGCTTCGAAGCGGGCGCGCGCTTTCTGGTCGATGCGATCGCGGCGCTGCCGCGCGGGTTCGTGCACCGCGATTACCAGAGCCGCAATCTGCTCGTGCGCGGGGACGGCCCGGAGCTCGAGCTCGGCTGGGTCGACTTCCAGGACGCGCTGCTCGGTCCGCGCACCTACGACCTGGTCGCGCTGCTCTGCGACAGCTACCAGCCGTTCGAGCGCCCGGAGGTCGAGGCCCGGCTCGACGAGTACGCCCGTGCTCGCGGGCTTTCCGGCGAGGAACGCGCGCTGCTCGGGCGCGAATTCGACCTCATCACGGTTCAGCGCAAGCTGAAGGACGCCGGCCGCTTCGTGTTCATCGAGCGGAAGCGGGGTGACTCGAGCTTCCTTCCGTTCGTGAAACCCACGCTCGCGATCGTCGCGAGCGCGCTCGAGCGCCTGCGCGGCGTGCCCGAGCTCGCGTCGCTCCGCGAGCTCGTCGCGGGCGAGCTCGCCGCTGCTTGACGCCGAGCCTCCGCTTCAGCGGGGTGGAGCAGGCCCGCCGGGCGCGAGCGCGATCCAGTCCTCGGCGAGCGGCGTGTCGCAGAACGAGATCCAGCTCTCCGCGGGAAGACCGACGCGCCCGGCGACGGCGCGGATCACGTCGACCGCGCGGTCGAGGGCGTCGAACGCGAAATCCACGTACGAGTAGACGACGCCCATGCCGCTGCCGACGACCCGCCCGGCGCGCTCGCTGACCAGCGCCGAGTCGAGCGCGTCTTCGAGCACGCGCCGCTCGGCGACGGCGCGCCGCAAGTCACCCTCGCGGCGGCGCGATTTCAGGTACCCGAAGAGCTCCGCGCGCGCCGAGAAGCGCGCCGAGGCGAAGCTCGCCCCGCTCAGAAAGCATCTCAACATTTCGGGCAGGAACGTGCTCGCGAGCGCGACGTCGCTCTGGCCCGGATAGGCCGGCAGCGCTTCCACGTCGAGCTCGAGCAGCACCCAGCGCTGCTCCCCGCCTACGGCCCAGAGCGGCTCGCCCGGCAGACCCGCGTGCAGGCCCGCGATCGCAGCGTCGAAAGCCGGCAAGAGCTCGGCTATCGGAAAGAAGTTCTCCGAGCTCGGCCGCGCCTGCACGACCTTGAGCGGTCCTTCCCGCGGCGCGGGCACGAGCGACACCTTGCCGAGCCAGTCGTCGCTGCGCGCTTCGCCGAGCAAGAGCTCGCACAGACTCTCGGCGGCTCGCTGCTCGTGCCTGCCGCCTCGCCCGCCGGGCAACTCGATGACGACGTCGAGCAGGTGACCGCGCGCGAAGCCGGCGCGCGCGCGCGCCCGGCCGAAGTCGAAGCCCGTACCCGCGGCGAGCTCCGCGAGCGCGCTCTCGCACCCGCGCGGCTTCGTGCCGCGTCCGGCATCGACGCGTCCGCGCAAAGCGCGCTCGAAGCTCTGTTCCGTCTCTGGCATCGCTCGGCCGCACCGCCCGCGCTCAGGACTTTTTCTTCTTCTTTTTCGCCGGAGGCTTGCCCCGCTCCACCACGTCGGCGCGCACCTCCGCGATGCCGCGCTTCAACATGTCGAGCGACTCCGCGGCGGCCTCGGAGAGGTCGAGAATGCGGCGTTTCTTGCCGTACGGCCCGCGATCGTTGACGCGGACGTAAACGACACCGCCGGTATCGAGCCGCGTGACGCGCAGGACCGTGCCGAACGGCAGCGAGCGGTGGGCTGCGGTGTAGCGCCGCGGTTCGAAGACTTCACCGTTCGCCGTGCGGCGTCCGGCGAAGGCGGCGCCGTAGTACGAGGCTTCTCCGCGCAAGCTGCTCTGCGCGCGGTGCTTCGCGTACTTCTCGCGCAGCGCCGCCTGCTCGGCCGCGTAATCCTGCGGGGGAGCCCGCTCCGCCGGCGGCGGTTCGGAGTGGACCGGCTCGCTCGCTTGCGGCTCCGCGGGCGGAACGTCCGTCACCCCCGGCACCACGGGGTCGGCCGGCGTCCGCGGCAGCGGCGCCGGCGCGCGGCACTCCACGCACAAGAGGAGCACGTAACCCCAACCGCCGAAGCGCGCGAGCAGACGATGGCTGCGAGCGCGATCCGTCACCACACGGCGACGATAGCGCGCCTCGCAGCCCTTTGGGAGTGCCTACTTCGCCGCGAGCGCGGAGCTCTCCTTTTTCAGCGTGAGCTCTGCGAGGCGGTCCTCCAACGCCACGCGTTCCTTCAACAATTCGCCGTCGAGGTCAGCGACCTCGAGCGTGAGCTTCTGCAGGCGCTGGCTGATCTCATCCATCTTCGCCGCAAGATTTCGGCTGAGAGCTTGCGCCTGAGCCACGCGCCGCAGGGACACGAGCTGCGCGTTCAGCTCGTCGATGCGTTCGCGATACGTCTCGCTCTGCAGGAGCGCGGTGCGCCGGCGTTCCTCGAGCTCGCCCATCGCGCGATGCATCTCCACGATCTGCTCGAGGCGCGTGCGCGTCTCGGGCTCGAGCCGTGCCGCCGCGGCGCGCAGGAAGAGCTTCAGCTCGTTCACGCCGGAGGAGCTTCGGATGTCGACCGTCTTCTTGATCGGCGTCGCCTCTTCGATCTTCAAGCTCGCGCTCTGGTTAGCGGGCACCTTCACGGGCAGAAGGTACGCGTCCCGAAACTTCTCGAAGCCCTTCGCCGGCTGCTCGAGCCGGTAGCCGTCGGGCACCGAGTGCCGCACGTACACCACCGCGTCGCTCTGACCGCGGTTCACGAGCGTGAGCTCGGTCGAGCGGACGCGCCGCGCCTCGGTCGTCAGCACACCGCGCTGCGCCGTGACCAGCCGGTCGATCTCCTCGCGCCCGTCCTCCTTGGTCTCGACCAGCAGCTTCTTGTCCAGCGAGAACGGCACGAACGCGCGGCTTTTCGGCGCGATCGGATCGGCCAGGCCCTCCCCCAGAAACTGCCCGTCGGAGTAGACGGTGACCGGCCCGGGGTCGAGCGTGTGCTCGCTCGGGTTCTCGAACAGCACCGCGCGGAACGCGAAGCGCTTCGAGCCGCGCGCCGAGATCGGGTCGTAGAAGTACACGGGCTCCGCGTTCACCTCGGTGCTGAGCACGCTCACCATCGCCGAATGATCCTTCTCGACGTCCAGCGGCACCGCGGTCAGGAAGTACGCGTCACCGAGCGGTTCGTCGCTTCCCGCGGACGGCTGCGCCGGCGAGGGCGCCTTCGCATCGACCGCGACGATGCGCGCCGTCTCGCCCGCGGAGGGCTGACCGGTCGCCACCACGTCGATCTGCTCGAGCGGAACTCCGTTCTTCACGAGGCCGTCACGCACACGGTTCGCGTTCGCGAGCGAGCTCCCCATGCGATCCACGTCCCCGGGGTTGGCGAAGCCCTCTACGCGCACCTTCTGCTTCGTGGAGCGGGCGCGCTGCGCCAGCGAGGCGAGCCCGTCGTCGTCCTTCTCGGCCTTGGCGGCGGGCTTCGACGGCGCGGCCTCCGCAGCGGCCGGCGCGGCACCCGCGCCGCGACCCCAGCCGGCCTGCGCGTTCTCCGAGACCGGAATGCGCTTGTCCGGCGCGGGACGCCGCACCGCCCCGAGCACCTGAACCTCCTTGCTCGCGACCTGGTACGGCGAACCGCCCGTCGGCGGAGCCACTCCGAGCTGGGTTTCGTCGCTCAGCGTCTGGCGATCGACGAAGTGAACGCTCCGGAGATCGTACTTGAACGACAGCGCCGACGTCGATCCGACGCCGATCGCAACGTCCTTCCAATCCTCGCCCGACACGTTGTGCACGACCGCCCAGGCTTCGAGCCGCGCGGGCTTCTTGCCGTGGAGCTCCAGCCGGTAGCTCGGCTTCCAGGAGGGACTCTCGGTCACGTACGTGATCTTGAGCTCGTGCACCGCGTCCTTCGCGAGCTCGAGGCGGATCGTCACCTCGTCGGCGTCGTCCTCGAGCGTCGGAAACGAAATCGGCACGAGCTTGCCCGTTCGCACGTCGAGCACCGTCAGCGACTTCAAGAAATCGTCGAGCCTTTGCCCCGGCACCTCGAGCTTCAGCTCGTTGCCGCGGACCGTGGCGCGCCGCTCGAAATACGCGACGCCGTTCCGGTACACCACGACCCGCCCGAGCGCGGCCTCCGTCTTGACAGGCGGGGTCGCGACCCGAGCGGAGGCGCAGCCCCCCGAAAGAGCGGCCAGCAAAAGCAGCGGACTGACGAGACGCGTGCGAATCATGAGCGAATTCCTCCGACAAGGTGCGCCGGTGTGAGCCGGGCCCGATTTCCCGAGAGATACGTGCGAGCCCGAGCATCGATCTCGCGCCGCGCCTCGAGAACGCGCCGCACCCGCCTGAACTTACGGGGGAGGGCGCACCGGGCCTTCCCGTAAATCAGAAGAGCAAATGAAGCTCGGATGCGACGCTCGGGCTGTTCGGTTGCGTGCTTTCGAGGGTCCGGTACGCTCTTGTTTTTGGGGGTGCCGGTCCTTCCTTTGGAGACGCATCGATGCTCAAACGACGCCTTCTCGCTTCCTCGCTCCTGATTTCCTCGCTTCTCGCGCTGCACTGTTCGGACGATTCGAAACGCCGCAAGGGCGACGACGACGCCGGCGAAGGCGGCGAGGGAAACGGGGGCAGCGCGAGCGGCAAGGGCGGCGCCGGCGGCAGCGGCCAGGCCGGAACCGCCGCGAGCGGCGGCTCGAGCGGAGCGGCAGCGGGCTCCGGCGGTACGGCGTCAGGTGACTGCGTACCGCGGGCGACACTCCCCTGCACGGGCGCCGGCGAGTGCGAGGGCACGCAAACGTGCGACGCGAACGGCGCATGGTCGGCGTGCGATTGCGGCATGGGTGGGAGCGGCGCCGCCGGCGGAACGAGCTCCTCGCAAGGAGGCGAGGGCGGCGATCGGGAAGAATCCGGCGGCTCGAACGGGATCGCCGGCGAGGGCAGCGGCGGGAGCTCCGGCACGTCGGGAACCGCGGGTGGAGGCAGCGGCGGAGCGGCGGGCAGCGCGGCTTCGGGCGGTGTCGCCGGTATCAACGGAGGTGCTGCGGGCACGAGCGGCAGCGCCGGCACGAGCGGAGCGAGCGGAGCGAGCGGAAAGGGCGGGAGCGCCGGCACCGGAGGGAAAGGAGGGGCCGGCGGAACGAGCGGGGCCGGCGGAACGAGCGGAAAGGGCGGGGCCGGCGGCAGCGCCGGCAGCTGCAGCGCCGGCCAGGGACTCGAGCTCCT
>DASXWF010001459.1:0-6058 GCA_036503835.1 Polyangiaceae bacterium
CCTGCGCCTTGAGCAGGCGATCCTGGAGGTCGACGATGCGCTGCCCCGCCACGAGCCAGGCTTCGATCTCGTCGCCGTCCACCGGCTTCTGGATGTAGCCGTCGGCGCCGCTGTTCATGGCCTCGACGAGCGGGCGGCGCCCCTCGCGGGCGGTCGTCAGCACGACGTACACGTACGGCGCGCGCTTGCGCAAGATCCGGTACAGCTCTGGGCCGTTGATCGTCCCCATGTTCCAGTCGACCATGGCCATGCGCGGCGCGTCCGGCTGCGTCAGCACGCGCAACGCCGAGCCTCCGCTCTCCGCCTCCAGGATCTCGTAGCCGCGCACGCTCAGCAGCTTGGCCAGCATGCTGCGGCTTACCTGATCGTCATCGACCAACAGCACTTTTTTGTGGAGCTTTTCCGTTTCCACTCGTTGCCCCCGGGGGTCGGTCCGCGCGTTCGGGAAGACAGTCTAGGATAACCCGTCCCGCGGCCTACCCGTCTGCGAAAAATCTGCGGATTTCGTCGGCCTTGGCGCGAGCGTCCGCGCGGCCGATATCGATGAGCTGCCGCGCAAAGCCCCCTTCGAAGAGCAGGTAGGAGGCCCAATCCGCCTCGGACTGCTGCACGTCCGTCGCGGCGCGGTCGATGAGGTAGCGGGCGATCGACTGGATCTCGCTCGTGTCGAGCCGGGTCTTGATGTACTCGCCGGCGGCCCGGCCGAGATCCTTCGACGGGGTGAAGACGAGGGTGTCGAGCCGGCGATAGGGAGCGCCGCGGTGCTTGATCCAGACCTTCTGGACGCGCTCGAGCTGCTCGGCGGGCAGGGCCTCCTCGAGCACCTCCATCATCTGGTTCAGGCGGTCCATCATCTGCAAGTCGTACGCGACCGGATCGAGCAGGAGCGCGTTCAGGAGCTTGCCGACGAGAAAGAGCGGTCCGAGATCGCGGTGTCCGCCATGATCGGCTTCCTCCTGCGCGGTGAGCTCGCCGGGCGAACGCATGTGACGCACCGACACGACCACGAGCCGCTCCGCGCCCGCCCGGATCGCCGGCGCGATGGGCGTGTTGAAGCGCAACCCGCCGTCGCAATAGTAGTGGTCGCCCACGCGGCGCGTCGGAAAGAGCAGCGGGATGGCCGCCGAGGCGAGCACGTGATCGGGCGTGATCGGGCCGACGTGAGTCACGCGCCGGTCGTCGGACGCGGCCTGCAGCTGTACGCCGGGCGCGTGCTCCGCGAAGACCGTGGTGCGTCCCGACACCACCTGAAGCGCGGCCACCATCAGCGCGTGCACGCGTCCGGAGGCGATGTTCCGATGCAGGCGATCCCAATCCACGGCGCGCCGGATCACGACCTCGATCGCGCGCGTGTCGAGCAGGGAGCTGCCGAGCCGCTCGGTCGACGTGAGCCGCTCCAGACGGCGCTTGAGACCGCTGGACCAAAGCCCGAGCGGCCGCACCCGAGCGTGGTCCGACAGCCTGAGGCTCTCCCAGAGCGCGGCGAGGCGCTCCGAGGCATGATCGGGCTGATCGGCGAACGACGCGAAGTACGCCGCGTTGATCGCCCCGACCGACGTCCCGGCGTAGATGTCGAAGAGCGGGGCCCGGTGCGCTGTCCCTTTCAGGACCTCGGCGATCCCACACACCACCCCCACCTCGTAGGCCCCGCGCATGCCCCCTCCCGAGAGCACGAGACCGGTCTTCCTTTGGCGGGCCGCGGGCACGAGACCCCCATCTTAAGCTCGAGTCGAGCGATCTTGGAAAGAACAGATCACGATCGGCGCGAGCCGCGGGAACCCACGTGAATTCCGGCGGGGCCGGCGCCGCCTGCTGGAGTCGAAGCCAGATCTCGCGACCGGCCAAGACCTCGCCCACCCGCCCGTACACCACGGAGTGCTCGTCAACCGCGCTGCCCGTGTGTCTATACTGACCGCTCTCACCCTCGCTCATGTCTCAGGATCTCGAGCTTCGGGCCGCCGGACTTACCGATGTGGGGCAGCGTCCTTCCAACGAAGACACGGTGCTGGTGCGTTCCGACCTCGACCTGTACGCCGTCGCGGACGGCGCCGGCGGCCACCGCGCAGGGGAAGTCGCGAGCGCGCTCGCCGCTCGTTCCCTCGAGAACTACTTCGGCGCCACGATCCGCAAGACGCACGACCAGCCGGAGTTCGATCGCTTCGGCATTCCGGCTGGCGCGCGCCGGCTCTCGGCGGGGATTCTCAAGGCGAACCACGACGTGATCGAGATCGCGTCGCAATCCGCGGCGCACAAGGGCATGGGCACGACCATCGTCGCGGCGTGCTTCTCGCCCCGCTCCGGCCTGATGCACATCGGCCACGTCGGGGACAGCCGCTGCTACCGGCTGCGCGGAGGGCACCTCGAGCAGCTGACGCAGGACCACTCGCTGCTCACCGATCTGCTCGAGCAGCGGCCGGACCTCGACGACAGCGTGCTCGAGCGGCTGCCGAAGAGCGTCGTCACGCGCGCGCTCGGCATCGACCCCAAGCTCCGCGTTTCGCTGCGGTCCCTCGCGGTGGTCGCCGGCGACCGCTACCTCCTCTGCAGCGACGGCCTGAGCGGACCGGTCGAACCCGTCGCCATCGCCCGGGCGCTCGGGCAGCGCGCCGAGCCCGCGGCGATCGTGAAGGATCTGGTGCGGCTCGCGAACGAGGCCAAAGGCCGCGACAACATCGGCGCGCTGGTCATCGAGTGCGTCGGCGGGCCGGAGGCCGACAGCGTACCGCCGCCCGCCGGGCTGCCCCCGACGGCACGCGAGTCCGAAGCGCTGGAGCCGGAGCTCCTGATTCTGGGCATCGAGGAGCTCGAGTCACTCGACCGGGACTCGGCGAGCGACGATCTGCTCCGGAAGCTCGAAGGACTGGTCAAGAAGCCCTGAGCGCCGGGCCGGACACCGGGAGCCGACATTCTGGCACCGGCGGAACGCGCCGGATCTTTGGGTCACGGCGGCGCGATTGGCTACCGTAACGGACGTGAGATGCTCGGCGCTGAGGCTCCTGTTCCTGGCGTCGATCTCGGCTTGCGCCGCGGAGCGTCCCGCCGAGCCCGGCGCGCTCGCGCTCGAAAAACCCTTACCGGAACCGCCCGTCAGCGTGCCGGTGAGCGCGCCGCGCGCCGAGCCGACGTCGCGCGAAGTCGTGACGGCCGAGCCGCCCGGGCCCGAGCTCCACTCGAAGGCGCGCAATTTCTGGATCTACTCGGCCCCCGACGCGAGCTCCGAGTGGATCGGCTACCTGTGGACGGGCGCCTCGGTCCGGCTCAAGAGCGACAAGCGCTACTTCGGCCCCGGCTGCAGCGGCCCCTTCTACGAGCTCGAAGCCGGCGGTTTCGTCTGCGAGAACGGCAAGCTCTCGACGCTCGACGCCGACGACAGAGTCTTCGATACGCTGCGGGCTTTTGCGCCGAACGTCGAGGGGGCGCTGCCGTACCACTACGGCGAGTCGCTCGGCCTCGTTCGCTACCGCTCGCTTCCCTCCGTGGAAATTCAGCGCCGCAACGAGTCCGACCTCTCTCGCCACCTGGCTAGCGTCGCGCAGGCGCGGCGCGGCGAGAGCGTCCCCGCCTTGCTCGGCGTGGACGTGCGGCTCCCGTCCGCGGCGCCGCCCCCGATGCCCGAGTTCGCGCGCAGCATCCACCTGCCGCGCTCCGACTACTTCCGGCGTTCGACCGTCGCTTACACGCGCGAGGCCCGCTGGGGCAATCGCGGCTTCCTGCTGACCGCGGACTACGGCTGGATCCCGAAGGATCGCGTGAAGCCGTACACGCCCTCCGCCTTCCGCGGCGTGCGGCTCGGCGTCGACGCGCGTCTGCCGCTGGCGTTCTTTCGCACGCGGGATCGCCCCGAGTACGGGCGCGGCGCGAGCGGCGCTCTCGAGCCCACGGGCAAGCGCTTTCCGCGCCTGTCGTTCGTCGAGCTCAGCGGCGAGAGCGTGGAGCAGGGCGGCGAGCGCTTTCTCGAGACCACAGTGCCCGGGATCTTCGTCATGGCGAAGGACGCGGTCGTGCCGCAGCCCATGGCCGAGCCGGCGGACCCCACCACCGTCGAGGTGAGCATCGACGGTGGCTGGCTCCTCGCGTACGAAGGCAAGCGACCCGTGTACGCGACCTTGATCTCGCCCGGCCGCGGCGGCACGCCGGTCCCGAACCGGCCGACGCTCGAGACCGCGTCCACACCGGTCGGCTCCTTCTCGATCACGCTGAAGATCGTCACGGCGACGATGGAGGCGCCCACGGAGTTCGTACACTCCGATGTCCCGTGGGTGCAGAACTTCACGGGGCCGTACTCCCTGCACACCGCGTACTGGCACGACGACTGGGGCGACGCCGCGAGCGCGGGATGCGTGAACCTCTCGCCGGCGGACGCGCGCTGGCTCTTCGAGTTCAGCGAGCCCCGGCTGCCCGAGGGCTGGCACGCCGTCCGCAAGGTGCCCGCGGAAGCGAGCACGCGCGTCATCCTGCGGCCGTAGGCCGCTTGCCGGGTCTCGGCTTCCCCTACTCCGCGACGGTCGCCAGGAATCGCTCCAGGTTCTCTTCTTCGCCGACGAGGAGCAGGGTGTCGCCCCGCTGGATCCGGTACTCCGGCGGCGTGAGCTGAAGCTTCGGGCGATGGCCGGCCTGGCCGTCCTCGCGGAAGTAGCCGAGGACGTTGATCTCGAAATTGCGAAACCTCGCCTCGGCGAGCGTCTTGCCGAGGTACGCGGGCACCGCGATCCACGGAATGACGCGAAAGTGCGTCGCGAAGTCCATCAAATGGACCGCGCTCGGATTCAGCACCTGCACGGCGACGCGATGTCCCATCTCGTCTTCGACCTGGATCGCACGCGTGGCGCCGACCGCCCGCAGCACGTGAGCCTGACGGTCGCTCGCCGCGCGGGCGAAGATGGTCTTGACCTTCATCTGCGAGAGCTGGGAGACGGCGAGCACCGTCGCCTCGAAGTCCTCGCCGGACGTGACGACCGCGACGTCCACCTCCTTCGCGCCGATGTTCTCGAGCACGCCGGGATCGTTGGCGTCCGCCACGAACGCGGCGGCGGCCTTCGATTTGAAGGCGTCGATCGCCTCCGGGTCCTTGTCCACGACGACGAGCTCGCAGCCCGTGTCCCAGAGCTCGTTCGCGAGCGCGCCGCCGAAGCGACCGAGGCCAATCACCAGAACCCGCTTTTGCGCCAACCTTCCCGCCTTTTCCGTCCTTCGCCGGGGTTCGTCAAGTCGTAAGCGACGCTCGGGGCGTTCAGCCGATCATGACGCGCTCTTCGGGGAGCTCGACGGGCCGCGCCTGCGCCGCCCGCGCGAGGGCGAGCGCCAGCGTGAGCGGCCCGATGCGACCCACGAACATGGTGAAGGTGACGAGCAGCTTTCCGGGCGTCGAGAGCTCGGGCGTGACGCCCGTGGACAGCCCGGTGGTGGAGAACGCGCTCACGACTTCGAACGCCAGCTCGAGCGGCGCATGCGGCTCGAAGAGAAGGAGCAGAAAGAAGATCACGAACACGATCACCATGCTCAGGAACGCGACGCCGATCGCGCGGCGGATCACCGGCTGCGGCACGCTGCGGTCGAGCAGGCGCGGCGGACGCGCGAGCAGCTCGGAGCGAAGCCCGGAGAACAGCACGGCCAGCGTCGTCGTCTTGATGCCGCCGCCGGTGCTGCCCGGGCAAGCGCCCACGAACATCGCCGCGCAGGTGAGCACGAGCGTCGCCGACGTCATCATTCCGATGTCGACCACGTTGAACCCCGCGGTCCGCGCCGAAGCCGACTGGAACACGGCCGCCAGAAGTCGCTCGTGCACGGCCAGCCCCCGCATGGAGGCGCGCCATTCGAGCACGAAGTACGCGAGCGCCATGCCGGCAGCGAGCAGCAGCGTCGTGAACAGCGCGACGCGCGTGTGCAGGCTCAGCGCGGGAGCGCGCCGCCGCCGGAGACGCACGAACAGCGCTCGACCGAGCTCGCTCAATACCGGAAAGCCGATTCCGCCGAGCAAGATCAGCGCCGTCACGGTGAGCATGACGACCGGCGATCCCACGAGGGGCACGAGGCCGGACGAGAAATTCGAGAAGCCCGC
>DASXWF010001460.1:0-2398 GCA_036503835.1 Polyangiaceae bacterium
GGTGACCGTCGCCTTGTCGGTCATCACCTCGACCATCTCCTGGTTTTCGGTGAGCGCGTCGCCTTCCTGGACGAGCCAGTTGACGATCTCGCCTTCGCTGACGCCTTCGCCGATGTCCGGCAGCTTGAACTCGAGCTTCGACATGAGCCAGGCGCCTACTTAGCTCGGGTAGAACCCTGTGTCCATGCCCGGCGGGCGCAGGAAGGAGCGCCCCCGACGGCTGCGGCTACGCGCGCGCGATGCCCAAGAGGGCGGGCAAAATCCGATGCGAGAGCGGCAGGTACTCCATCTCGAGCGTGTACGGAAATGGCGTATCGAAACCCGTAACGCGCACGGGCGGAGCTTCCAGGTGGTAGAAAACGCGCTCGACCACCAGGCTCACGAGCTCGGCGCCGAAGCCGCAGGTGCGCGGCGCTTCGTGGACGACCACCAGACGTCCGGTCCGTTTCACGCTTTCCAGAATGGTCGCGATGTCGACGGGCCAGAGCGTTCTGAGGTCGATCACCTCGGCCTCCACGCCCTTCTCCTCCGCCTTGCTCGCGGCGTCGAGCGCCTCGTACAGCATCGCTCCGTAGGCGAGCACGGTGACGTGCCGGCCCGGCCGCACGATGCTCGCGGACTCGAGCGGCACGAGGTAGTCGCCCTCCGGCACCTCGCCCTTGGCCGCGCGGTATACCCGCTTCGGCTCGAAGAACACGACCGGATCCGGATCGCGAATCGCCGACAGCAAGAGCCCCTTCGCGTCGTAAGGGTTCGAGGGGATCACGACCTTCAGCCCCGGCACGCTGATGAACGCCGACTCCGGATGCTGCGAATGGTAATGGCCGCCGCGGATGCCGCCGCCGACCGGCGTCCGGATCACGATCTTGGCCGAGTATTCGCCGCCCGAACGGTAGCGGTACTTGGCGAGCTCGTTCACGATCTGGTCGTACGCCGGCCAGATGAAATCGGCGAACTGGATCTCGACCACGGGCAGCATGCCGTAGAGGGCCATGCCGACGGCCGAGCCCACGATGCCGTTCTCGCTCAGCGGCGTGTCGATGACGCGCGCCTCGCCGAACTCCTCCTGGAGGCCCGCGGTCACGCGGAACACGCCGCCGACCTTGCCCACGTCCTCGCCGAGCACGACCACGCGCTCGTCGACGCGCATCGCGATGCGCAAGGCGTCGTTGATGGCCTGGACCATGTTGACCTGGGCCATCGTCAGTGCCCACCCGATCGAGGGCCGGCGACGAGCTCGGCTCGCTGTTCGGCCAGGTGCCAGGGAACCTTCGCGTACACGTCGTCGAACAGCGACTCGAGCGACGGCGGCGGCGTCCGCTCGGCCAGCGCGACCGCTTCGCGGAACTTCTGGTCGGTCTCCGAGCGGAGCGCGCGCTCGTCGGCCTCGCTCCACAGGCTGCGCTCGGAGAGGTAGTGGCGCACGCGCTCGATCGGGTCGCGCGCCGCCCAGGATTCCACGACCTCGCTCTCGCGGTAGCGGTTCGGATCGTCGCTCGTGGAGTGACCGCCCATGCGGTACGTGATGGCCTCGATCAGCGTGGGACCCTCCCCGGCCAAGCCGCGCTCGAGCGCTTTCTTCGTGACCGAGATCACCGCGAACAGATCGTTGCCGTCGACGCGCACGCCCTGGATGCCGTATCCGATCGCCTTCTCCGCGAAGGTACGCGTGGCGCTCTGCCGCTCCACCGGGACGCTGATGGCCCAGCCGTTGTTGCGGCACAAGAACACGACCGGAAGGCGGAACACGCCCGCGAAGTTCACGCCGCTGTGGAAGTCCGACGAGCTCGTGGCGCCGTCGCCGAAGTAGACGAGCGCGGCGGCGTTCTCGCCCTTGATGCGCGCGCCCCAGGCGAGGCCCACGGCGTGCGTGATCTGCGTTCCGACCGGCGAGCTGATCGATGCCCAGCCGATCGCGCGGCAGGTGTAGTGGCAGGGCATCTGCCGGCCCTTCACCGTGTCGTTCGCGTTACCGAACATGTTGTCGACGAGCTTCTGGAAAGGCAGGCCGCGCATGAGCGCGGCGCCGAACTCGCGGTAGCAGGGGAAGAGCCAGTCCTCCTTCCGCATCGCGAAGGCCGAGCCCAAGATGGCGGCCTCCTCCCCGAGCGAGCCGACATGGAAGCCGATTCGCCCCTGGCGCTGCAGCGCCACGAAGCGTTCGTCGAGCTGGCGGGTTTCCACGAGGCCCCGGTAGAGCCGGAGCACGTCCGCGTCCGAAAGACCGGGATCGTGAGCGGGATCGAGAGTGCCGTCCGGCCGCAGCACGCTGACGATCGGGTTCGGCGCCTGGGCCTCTTTCCTCTGCGAGGAGCTCATCCTTCGAATCTCGCCGCGCGCGCGGCGGGAGGGCACGATAGCACCCGCCGCGAAAGCAGCGCTACTCCGACAGCGCGGA
>DASXWF010001461.1:0-7285 GCA_036503835.1 Polyangiaceae bacterium
GACCGGGGAGATCTTGCGTTCGTAGAAGGTTGTGCGCTCCGGCTCGGTCGCCCGCTGACAGCCGAGCGACAACAACAGGGCGGAGAGCACGTAACTCTGCGCTCGGATCACAGCCACATCCTAGCCCAGTCCAGGACCCCCCGTCCCGACCGGGAAGCCGGGACGGAATACGAGGAGCAAGCCGTCAGTAAAGGCGCCGCCCGGCGGCTCGCGCGGCGTCGCGCACGAACGGATCCGGATCGTTCAGCGCCGCCGCGGCGACGGCCTCGCGGGCGCTCGAATCGCCGATCTGGCCGAGCGACCAGATGGCCGCCATGCGCACGCCCGCGTCGGGCTCGATGTCGGGAGAGGTGAGAGCGATGAGCGCGTCGACCGCGTCACCGACCCGCATCGTCCCGAGCGCGGCGGCGGCCTCGCGGCGGATCGCCGGGGCAACGTCGCCGACCAAGCTCGTGACGGAGTCCACGTCGGTGAAGGAGTGAACCCGCGTCGCGGCACGGACCGCGGCGAGCCGCACGGCTTCGCTCCCGTCCGCCATGGCGTGCGAGAGCTCCCGGTTCGGCCCCTGACTGTTCATGCGCTCGAGCGCCTTCACGGCCGCTTCCCGCACCGCCGGCGACTCGTCGTTGCGAATCGCCGCGGCGAGGTACTTCGCGCCCGAGCGCGTCAGGAACTCGCCGAGGGCGTTCGCCGCGTAGACACGGCGCTGCTCGGACTGGCTCGCGTCGCCGAGCGTCCCGACCACCTGCGAGTAGATCTCGCCCGGCCCGAACACCCCGAAGATGCGGCGCCTGAGCCACCAGGCCGAGATCTCGCGCGTCTTCGCGTGCGAGTCCCAGAGCAGGTTGCTCACGAGCGGGATGCAGTTCAGGCACTCCACCTTCTCGCCGTGCTCGAGGACCTTCCAGATGCGGGTCGGCGCGACCACGGGCTTCCCGTTCGACCCGAACATCGAGCGGATCACCTCCGAGGAGCTGATCTTCTCGAGCGAGTTGGCCGGCAGGTTCTTGTAAACCGCGGCGCGTCCGGAGTGCGTGCTCTCGTCGGCGCCGGAGGAGGAGGAGACTGCCGCGATGCCGAGGGCCATCGCGCTCACCAGAAAGCGTCGGATAACGATGTGGGTCATGGCTTTCCTCATCTCTCCTTCTGTCAGTACTGCGAGCCGCCGCCGACCGGGTCGTTGGCGTAGGGTTGGAAGTCGGTGTTCTGGCGGGCGTAGTACTGCCCGCCCATATCGATGGCGCGGATCAGCTTCACGAGCTCTTCGCGCGTGAGGCCCGCCAGCGCCGCGTGATCGGAGTGCACGCCGCCCGCGACCGTACCGCCGTTCTCCGCGTCGGGCGCGATCTCGGTGCCGAGGGTCCAGGCGTACTCGGCGGCGTCGTTCTCGGCCGTGACGTTGAGCTTCTCGATCAGCTTGCTGCCGCGCGCGTCGCTCGGCACCGCCCAGCGCGGCGGGATGTTGCCTTCGACCATCGCGCCGTCACCCATCTCCATCGAGAGCGCCGCCGGGTAGAAGAGCGAGACGTACGACATCGGCAGCGTCTGCTCGTCGTTGTCGTACGTCACCGTGATCAGCGTGCTCGAGAGGTCGAGGCGCGGAATCATGTAGGTCGCCGTGGCCTCGCCCGAGAGCTCGTCCGTCATGGTGACGCTGTAGAACTCCTGCGGACCGTCGCCGTTGGTCGTGCCGTTGTGGCAGCTCACGCACTTCTGATCGAGGATCTTCTGGATCTCGTTCGGGTTGTCGGCGGCGGTCGCGTTCCACCAGGGGTACTCGACGCGCTCGGCGACGGCCGTGTTGAAGCGATCCGGAGTGCTACCGGCGGCGATGGTCAACATCTGCCGCGAGACGTCGACCATCGAGGTGCGGTCTTCATGGCAGCCGCCGCACACCCGGCTCTCGCCCGGCATGCCCTGGATCCAGGTGGTCTGGCTGCGGATCGAGAGGTCGAAGCGATCGACCGGCTGCAGGTGGACCGGAACGTAGGGCGGGACCTCGGCGAGCCACGAGCCGTCCGAGTGCACGCGCGCCTCGCCCAGCATGGCCGCGCCCTCGGCCATCGTCAGGCCGAACATCGTGACGCCGGGCGCGCCTTCGCTCGAGAAGCCCTCGATGATGCGCACCTTGGTCGCCTGCGAGAGCGCCTCGTCCATCGTGGCTCCGTCGAACTGCGCGCCGCTCACGGTCTCGCCGTGGCGGGCGTAGAGCGAGGTCTCTCGCACGTCGATCGAGCCGAGGATCGCCGGCACCGACGAATCGACGGTGTCCTGGCGCGCCGGGATCGCCTGGGGTTCGGCGCGCGCCGTGACGGGCCGCGCGTAGACCTCCCAGGTCTCCGGGTAGTTCACGATCAGGCTGTTCACCGGCTTCCCGGGGCCCGCGTCGCGGTTGTAGATGTAGATGCCGTAGTCGGGCGGGGTCAGCGAAAACTCGTTGTCCTCGTTCACTTCGCCGTCGGCCCACGAGACCATCAGCCTGCCGTCGGGCAGCACGGACGGCGAGCGATAGCGGCCGACCGGCGACGGCGCGTCGCTCGTCGGCACGTCGGGCGTGACCAGACTGAAGCCGTCGTCCTTCTCCTCGTCGATGCGCGCCGGGTCCGCGGCGGAACGCGCGTCGTAGCGGAACAGCGCGCCGGCCTGGATCGTGTTTTCGCGCTCGGTGACGATGCCGAAGAAGACGTTCCGGTTCACGTCTTCGGTCACCTGGACCAGCGAGTTGCCCGGCTTGCCGTGCTGGCCGCCGAGCGCGACCATCTGCGTGCAGTCGGGGTTCATCGCGAACATCTTCACGTCGTTGACGTTCTCGAGGTGCTCCCAGCGCGAGAAGCCGACGCGGCCGTCCGACATGCTGAAGAGCGTCACGATGTGCGACAGGTTCTGCGAGCAGAGCTTGCGGTCCGCGTCGCCGCCTTCCTCGGTGATCGTGCCGAGCTGGGTGACGCGGGCCGAGTGGTTGTACTCGTCCGCGCGCGTTCCCATCTCCGTGTAGGCCTGGTTGGTCACGAAGACGATGCGGCCGCCGGGCGTGTACACGGCGTTGATGTCGTCGGGCTGACCGAAGGTGAGCTGGTGGATCTCGTAGGTGTTGTCGGCGTTCGGAACCAGGCTCGCCCAGTACACGTGGTAGCTGTCGTTCGCGTCCCTCTTCATCGTGAAGAGCACGCGCGTGCCGTCGTAGCTCACGTCCACGCTCGAGACGTCCGCTTCCGGATACGCCGCGATCAGGTTCGTCACGGCTGCCGTGCGGAGGTCGAGCACCTCGAGACGCCCGCCCGGGTGATAGCGGCCGTAGTCCATGACCTGGCCCATGCCGCCGGCCACGTCGATGTCTTCCGGTCGGGCGTTGCCCGCGGCGTCGGTGCCCGTGTGCTGGCGCACGGCGTAGACGATCTTCGCCACGTCACCTGCGCCTTGATCGTCCGTGGGCTGCCCGGAGCACGAGACGAGCCCGAGCAGGGACAGGAGCGGCAGCGAACTCGAGAGCTTGCGAACCATGGTCAACTCCTTCGGGGCCCCCAACACGCAACGAGGGCCACTCTCTGGCTATGCAGCTTGCGGACCAGCAAAACAGTCCTTTCATTTCAATGGTTTGAGCGTTCTGAGCCGGGGATGCGGCCCCCAGTCGCGGGGGCGGCTTCCCCCAGCGGCGCCCGTGGGAGGCCCGGCAGCCGCACTCCCCGCCGAGGTTTGAAATGAGCGTACCCGTCTGCCATGACTCCGCGCGTGACGATCCCGGCCGGGCTCAAATTCGATGAACGAGGCTTGATCACCGCCGTGGCGCAGGACCGCACGAGCGGCGAGGTGCGCATGGTCGCGTGGATGAACGCCGAGGCGCTCGAGCGCACGCTCGAGACCGGACTTGCGACCTTCTACAGTCGCTCGCGACAGAAGCTGTGGGTCAAGGGCGAGAGCAGCGGACACAGCCTACGGGTGAGCGGCGTCTTCGCCGATTGCGACGGCGACACGCTGCTCTTGCTGGTCGACCCGGAGGGCCCGTCTTGCCATACCGGCCGCCCCGGCTGCTTCTTTCAGCCGCTCGGCGCCGCGGCAGGCGAGGAGCGCCAGGCGCTGCCGTACCTGTTCGAGCTCGAAGCCGTCATCCGCGATCGGCAGAGCTCCGACGGCAAGAAGAGCTACACCCGCTCCCTGCTCGACTCCGGCCCTCCCGGCATCAACGCAAAGCTCCGAGAGGAGGCGAACGAGCTTGCCACGGCGCTCGAATCCGAGAGTGACGAGCGAGTGGCGAGCGAGGCGGCCGATGTCCTCTACCACCTGATGGTCGGCCTCCGGCACCGGGGAGTAACGCTCGAAAGCGTCGTCGAAACCCTGCTCGCCCGCTCGCACCGCTCCGGACACGCGGAAAAAGCCGCGCGAAAGAGCTAGGCGCGCGCCGACCAGGGGTTTTCGAGCGGCGCGAGAGCCGGCAACGCCCTGCCCGGATTGCCCTGAGCGGGCGAGCGGGGGAGCCGCGAAGAGCGCAAAAAAATCGAGGGTTTGACCCTACTCGCGCCAACCGAGTATCGTCGAAAACCCTGCGCGATGGTGAAGAAGGTACTGATTTTCGAGAGCGACACGGCCTTCGCTGAGGAGCTGCGCGCCGGATTCGCGCGCCTCGGCTGCGAGGTGGCCATCGTGGAGGACGCGACACAGGGCCTGGCCGCGGCCACGCAAGAGAAGCCCGACTTGATCCTGCTCGCGGTGGAGCTCCCGCGCAGCAACGGCTTCTCGGTCTGCAACAAGCTCAAGCGCGACCAGGGCCTGCAGGCGATTCCGGTCCTGATCCTGAGCCGGGATTCGACGGACGAGACCTTCGAGCAACACCGGCGTCTGCGCGGCAGAGCCGAGGACTACGTGCACAAGCCCGTCACGTTCGACGACCTGATCGAACGCGCCAAGAAGTTCGCGAGCTTCGATGGCGCTCCCGCCGCCGAAGCGGGCGGAAGCGCCGCGGTCGTGGAAGACGACGATCTGCTGATCGACGACATCGAGCCGATCGCGGAAGACGTGCCGGCCGACGAAGCGGCCACGATGAGCCTGCGGCTCGAAGACGTCGTGCCCGAAGCGGTCCGAGAGGAGACGGTGCAGGAAGAAGAAGTGTTGATGGCGCCGCCGAGCATCGCGCCGCTTTCCGACGGACCCGCGTCCGAGGACATCGATCTCGCTCCGCTTTCGGAAGCGCCCCTCGAAATCGAAAGCATTCCCGCCGACGTACTCGAGAGCGCGGCCGCGCCCGCCGTGGCCCACGAACCGTCCGCGCCGCCGCCGAAGCCCAGCCGGGTCCCTTCGGTGCGGCCCTCGTCGATCGTACCGGGCTCGGTCCGCCGCCCTTCGGAGAGCGCCGACCTCGCGCGCCTGCGCGAGGAAAACGAGCGCCTGAAGCTGCGCCAGCGCGAGCTCGAGGAGAGCGAGCGCCGGGCACACTCGCGAGCGGACGAGTTCGAGGAAGCACAGCGGCGTGGCGCGGCGCGCGACGCCGAGGTCCAGCGACTGCAGCGGGAGCTCGATGAGACCAAGGCGAAGCTCGCCTCGGGCAAGAGCGCCGGCTCCGCGCGTGAGTTTCTCGATCTGCGCGAGCAGCTCAACAAGAAGGACAAGGAGCTCCTCGAGCTCCGCGATCAGGTCACCCATCGCGACAAGGAGCTGCTCGGCCTGCGCGACGGCGCGCTCGCGCTGGAGCGCGAGAAGGCGGACCTCGGCGATCGCGTGACCGAGCTCGAGCAGAAGGCGGCCGAGGCGCAGCGCCGCGAAGAGGCCGCGAAGAGCGACAAGGAGCAGGCGGCCAAGCGCGCCGACGACTTCCGCCGCAAGGCCGACAAGCTGAAGAGCGATCTCGACTTGCTCTCGACCGAGCTCGCCGGCGACAAGGCGGGACACGAGGCCGAGCTCGCCGAACGCGACGCGCGGGAGACCGCGCTCCGGGCGGATCTCGAGGAAGCGAAGCGCAAGGGCGAGGCCGAGCTCGAGGCCGCGGTCGCCGCGACCGAGGAGCAGGGCAAGACCGCGCTCGAAGAAGCGGTCGGCAAGGCGCGCGTCGAGGCCGCGGAAGCGCTCACGCGCGCCAACGAGGAGGCCGAGCAGGCGAAGCAGGCCGCCGCGGACGCAGCGCGCGCCGCCGCACGCGCCGAGGCGGAGCAGGAGCACGAATCCAAGGTCTCGAACCTGAACCGCGCGCACGACGAGGCGCTCGGCAAGGTGCGCGCTGAGCACGCGCAGGCCGTCTCCGACGTGGAGAGCAACGCCGCACGCCAGGTCGCCGAGCACCAGAGCCAGGCCGAAAGTGCGCGGCGCGAGGCGGACGAGCGCGCCGCGCGCATCGCGAGCCTCGAAGCGGAGCTCACCGAGAGCAACGGCGCGCTCGCCGGCTCGCGCCTGAAGCTCGAAGGTCTGGAGCGCGAGGTCGAGCGACTCGGAGGCGAGCTCTCCGCGGCGACCAACGAGCTCGAGCAGTTCCGCGACACCGCCGCGCAGCGCGCCAAGAGCATCGCCAAGCTCGAACGCGAGATCGAGACCAGCCGCGAAGCCGTCAAGCTCGCCGAACAAGCGCTGGCCACGGAGAAGGAACGGGTGGCGACGCTCAGCACCGAGCGCGAGAGCAGCCACGGCGCGCTCGAGCGCGCCAAGGACGCCCTCGCGGCGACCCTCGCGCGCATCGAAGAAGCGCAGCGCAGGGCCGAGTAGAGCGCGGCTTCGAGCGCTGCGCACACTGACCTACCGCCGCCGGTCGACGCGATTCGCGACAGCTGACGGCAGTCCGCGCCCGAATCCCGCTCGCGACAGCCGGAAAACTTAACTCGCGGCGCGGCCCGCCGTCCTTTCGAGCTGGATGTCAAGCAAGGGTCGACTCCGAGAAACCGCCCTGCGCCTGCTGCTCGCGGGCTGGCTGGGAGCGATGCTCTGGCTCGGCGCCGGACTGCTCGCCCGGCACGCGGTCGCCCTGCCTCCCGTCGTGACGAGCCCGAAGCTCGGGAGCTCCCTCGGCGCGCTCCACGGCGCGCGCGCGCGCGATTCCTGGCTGGCGGCGCACGCGCTCTACGCGGAGTGTCGCTGTTCGCAACGCATCGTCTCCCACCTCGCCTCGTCGTCGCGTCCCGCCGGTTGGGAAGAGCTCGTGCTCTGGGTGGGCAAGGCGCCTCCCCCGCCGGAGCTCGCCCGGCGCTTCCGTGTCGCACGCCTTTCGAGCGCCGAGCTCGCCGGACTCGGCGTCGAGGCAGCGCCCTCGCTCGTGGTCGTCGACTCCGAGGGGCGCGTTCGCTACGCGGGCGGCTACACGAGCCGCAAG
>DASXWF010001462.1:0-4535 GCA_036503835.1 Polyangiaceae bacterium
CGGCGCGTCGGGGGCGGAAGGTACTGCATTTCGATCGACGCCGGGCGTTGCATTCCTCCTCGCTTGCCGGGTGACCGACGTTCACCAGTCGCGATGTTCTTCGACTCGAGCCCCGCGGCCGGTCACCGATCGTCGAGCGTCGGTTGCTGACTGCCGGTCGAGCCCGCGATGTCAGCGTGCCGCGCGCGAGCGACGGCGCGCGAGGCCGAGCAGCGCGAGCAGCGACAGGGAGAGCGGGAGCGGCGCTCCGCTGCGCCCGGCGCTCCGGCAACTGCACCCCGAATCTTCGGTCTCGCCGCCGCCGAGGTCGCCGACGTCGGACCCTTCGCCCGCGCGCCCGCCGGGACCGCTTCCCGACACGTTGATGATGACTCCACCGGTTGCGCCCGTCGCCGCGCTGCCGCCGATGCCAGCCAAGGAGCCCGCGGCGCCACCGGCGGTCCTGCCGCCGCTCGCATTCGAGCCGGCGCTTGCGTTCGAGCCTCCGCTCGCGTTCGAGCCTCCGCTCGCGTTCGAGCCCCCGCTTCCGTCCGACCCGCCGGTGCCGGGCCACGGAGTTCCTTCGAGCTCGGCGGCGACGTAGAGCCCCGCGCTCGTCGCCAGGCCGAGCGCGCCGGAGTAGACCGCCGTGCCGACGGCCGGAATGTCGGCGAATTCGGGGTCGCGGGCGCCGTCGACGCCGGGCGCGCGCAGGTACGCGCCGTCCGTTCTCGCGATCAGCAGCTTGTCCAGGCTCGGCAAATAGGTCGCCGCACGAATGCCCTCGGTGATCGATCCGTCGAGCTCGGCGAACGTGACCCCGCCGTCCGTCGTCTCCCAGAGCTGGCCGTACGTTTCGAACGAGAGCACCCACATGCGCAACGGATCCTCGGGATCGAAGAGGACGTGGCCGATGCGACTTTCAGCGAGCTCGCTCTCGGGGGCGACCTGAGTCCAGCTGTCGCCGCCGTCGTCCGAGCGGAAGAGCCCTTTCGTGCCCGCTTCGGTCGGCAGACCGGACAGCGCGTTGCCGGCTCCGGCGAAGAACACGTCCGGCGCGTGCGGACTTGCGACGATCAGGAAGACTCCGTTCGTCGCGCGGAGCGGCAGCGCCTCGTACGTCGCGCCCCCGTCGCGGCTCCGGTACAGAAACTCGCTGACGTTGTCCGTTGCCGCGCTCGCGTAGCCGACGAAGCGCGTCGCACCGTTCACGTACAGCGCCACGATCTGCTCGCGGCTCACTGGGGCCTTCGGATCGGCGAGCGCCGTCCAGCCGGCGTGCGGGAACGGGTACGCGTCCACTCCCGCCGTGGTTGCGTCGGCAAGCTCGAGCAGGCCCGGCCCGTCGTCGAGGTTTTCGCCCTTCCCAACGCCCACCACGAGCCGCTTCGGGTCGGAGACATCGTAGGCGAGCGCCGTGAGCGCTTCTCTGTCCTGGCCCTTGCCGCGAAATACCTCACGCAGGGAAAGGGCGCCGGTGTCTCCGAAAAAGACGCGGCCCGATCGGGTGCCGGCGTACTGGTACCCGGTCTCGGCTTCGTGGAGCGCGAAGTCGAACGCCGTCGCGTCGAGGCCCCGGTTGGCGATGTGCCAGTCCGTCGCGCCGGCCGGGCGCAGGTAGACGCCTTCGCTGCCGCTGTCGCCGCCCAGCAGCACGGTCTCCGGGCTCAGCGGGTCGGCCGCGGCAGTGCGATGATAGTCGAGCTTCGCGCTCGCGACCCCGCCGAGCAGATGTACCTCGTCGCTGTGTCCGGTCGCGCCGCTCGCGTACTTGCAGCGAGTGAGGCGCGTGCCCGCGAGCACGAGGAACGTATCGTCCGCCGCCACGTAGCGAAGCTCGCCGTAGGGGCTGTAGTCGTTGCCGCTCGGCATGTAGATCGATTTCCAGGTCGCGCCGTCCGCGCTCGCCCAGGCGTCCGCGTCCGAAAGGTCATTCCCGAACACGATGATGCGATCGCCGGGGGCGGCCACGACGTCCGTGGCCGCGTTGCCGAGCGCGCTCGTGGCCGTTTCGTCCAGGCCCTCGGTGAACGTGACGCCGTCGTCCGACCAGGCGACATACCCGGTGTCGTAGAGTTCGTAGCGCGGCCAGCGATCCGCGATGCCTGCGACCAGACGGCCGCTCTCGAGCTCGACGAGGCTCGAAATGGCGACGTCCTCGCGCTCGCGGTCGTCGCTCCACGCGATGGTGGTCGGGGTCCAGGTTGCGCCGCCGTCGATGCTCTTGTGCAGGATCGTCTCGTAGGGGTCGGCGGACGTGGGGCCCTCTTGCCAGGTCGCTGCGTAGAACGTCCCGGGTGTGTTGCCTTCGGCGAGCGCGGTGCAGCCGCCGCCGGAGGAGGTGATGACCGGGGTGAACGTCTCGCCCGCGTCGGTGGAGACCCAGACCGACTCACCGCCGCCCGTCGCGCCTTCGATGTACTGCTCGCAGAACAGCACGAGCCCCGGGGTCGCCCTGGACGCGAGCACGGCGCGCGGCTCGTGCATGCGCACGCTGGACAACGAAAGCCGCTTCCAGCTCTCACCGCCGTCGATGCTCTTGTAGATGCCGGGGCCCGCCACGCCGGCGTACACGACGCCCGCTTCGTTGGGATCGAACGTGATGTCGCGCACGTCTCCCCCGCCGATCGCCACGGGCTTCAACGTTACCTGTGCTCCGGCGCTGCCCGCGCAGAGCAAGGTCAGAACGACCGATCGTACCCACACCTTCATCCCGCTGGATGATACTACGTCGAGCGCAGCGCCGCCTTCCCTTTGAAGCGACGATAGGCCAGCGTACCGAGGCCGAGCGGAAGGAACAGCAGCACGAGCGGCAGGGTGAAAAGCGCCGTCGCGAGGCCCGCGAGCAGCGCCAGCGCGAACAGCACTCCGTCCCCGACGCTCGTCCGGCGCGTGGGGCGATCGACGCCCGTGCTTTCACGCGTCGTGCCGACGGTGCTCGCGAGCAAAGCGTCCATGGGACGATCGTACAGCGTTTCGCTGTGCCGGCCGCGCAGGAACGCGCGCACGATGCGCCGGGGCGAAACCAGAAATCCGGCGAACATTCCGCCGAGGTTGAGCTGCCACGCGGCGACGTAACCCTTGCAGCCCGCCGCGATTTCCCAGGCGGAAATCTCGAACTCGCCGAGCGCGTTGGTTTCGTACCCCGTGATGACGTGATGCAGGTCGTGATAGCGAACCGCTCGCACGCGCGCCGATGTGTTCGGAAATGGCAGCGGCAGCGGCCCGAGCTTGAAATCGACCCAGGCGTCGTCGTAGCCGCCGTTCTCGCCGAAGTCATTGACGCGAAAGTAGAGGTCTCGGGCTTCTCGCAGCGTCTGGTCGGGCGCGTAGTGAACCTGGTGCATCGGCTGGCCTCCTTTCGGTCACCTCGGAATCGGTGACCACGCTCAGTGAGCATAGTCAGTGAGCGTGGTCGGCGTCAAGTAGGGCCAATTTCATGCCAAGGTCTCGGGAATGCCGAGAGCCAAGCCCGCTTCCGCGCCGCCCCCGGTTCGCGCCCGCAAGCCCGCGCCGGCTCGCGCCCGCGAAACCCGTTCGGAGCAGAAGGCGCGGACGCGCGAGCGCATCGTGCGAGCGGCCTGGGAGCTGTTCGACCGCGACGGCTACGACGCGACCACCACCAAGGCCGTGGCCGAGCGTGCCCGCGTCGCCGTCGGTACCGTGTTCGTGCACGCACGCGACAAGCCCGAGCTGCTCTTCCTGGTGATGAGCAACATGATCACCGAGTCGGTCGACGAGGCCTTTCGGACGCTGCCCGGCGGCGCACCCTTCGTCGAGCAGGTCTTGCACCTGTTCCGCGGGCCGGTGAGGTACTACGCGCGCCATCCTCAGGTGGCTCGCGCCTTCCTTCTGGCCATGCCGGGCGCCGACGGACCGAACGCCGTCAAGCTGAACGGCGAGACGTTCGCTTTCTTGCTGCGTCTCGCGGGCGTGGTTTCGAGGGCCGTGGAGCGCGGGGAGCTGGCGCGCGACTTCGAACCGCAGCTGGCCGCGCAGCTGGTGTTCGGTCTGTACTGGATGTATCTCATGGCCTGGGTGAACGGCGTGGTTCCGATCGAATCGGTGCTCGAGCCTCAGCTGCGGAACGCGCTCGCGCTGCTGGTGCGGGGCATCGGGGCACCGAACGGCGCGTCCGGCGAGGCCTGACTCGCTCAGGCGCGCGCGCCGAACGCGCAGACTTCCTTCTTGTTCGCGGAGAGCCGCAAGAGCCAGAACTCGCGCGTGAGGCTTGGCAGATCCCGCCCGAGCTTCGACAGAACGGCGCCGGCCTCGTCGTCGTCGATCTTCAGCGTGACGACGAAGTGCCGGCACCAGCGTTCCCGGAGCCATCTCGAGAGCAGCTCCGCCGAGCGCTCGGCCCGCGCGATCACGTCGCACACGAGCCAGCTCACGGGTTGCTTCGGCTCGAAGCGGAACGCGTCGCCGCGCTGAAAGCGCACGTTCGGGTGGCGCATGAGATCGGCGCGCAGCTCGGAACGATCCACGGCCGTGACCAGGGCGCCGCGCTGGACGCAGACGTACGTCCAACTCCCCGGCGAGGCCCCCAGATCGAC
>DASXWF010001463.1:0-4150 GCA_036503835.1 Polyangiaceae bacterium
CTTCCGCGTCGCAGTAGAACGTGATGCTCACGTTCACGTCCGAGCCCCCCATGCTCGCCGACTTGAACTGCTCGCAGGCCGTGCCCTGCAACGTCACCTGATACCCGTTCGGCTCGAGGATCCACCCGCCGGCCGTGTCGCCGTACGTGAGCGGCGTGCCCTCCAGGACCACCGCGCTGTTCGTGGGGTCACCGGTGACGATCGCGTTCATGTCGAACGTGCACGACACGACGTCGCTCAGGAGCCCCGTCAGCGTGGTCGCGAGCTCGACCTGAGCGTTGGCGTTGCGGGTGTCGACCGCGAACGGAATGCCCACGTCCGGAGCGGCCGGCGTGTAGGTCGCGGTGAGCAGCTTGTCCGGCTCGTGGCACCCCGCGTACTTGTACTGGCAGTCCGGAGAGGCGGGATCGTCGCAGGTGGGCGGAGGCTGAACGGGCGCGGCTACGCCCGCGTTGGCCATGTCTTGCAGGTGCAAGAGCCCACAGCGGGCGGACGTCGGACAGCCATTGTTCGGCTGTGCCACGATGTCGCCGAGCCCGAGGATGAACAGGCCGATGCCCTGGGCCGCCGCGTCCTGCACCGCCTTGATCGCCTGATCCTGGCCACACTGGGGATCGAGCTTGGCGCAGGTGTTCGGATTGCCGTCGGTGACGAGCAGGATGTACTTCGGACCCGGCGGATCCGCCGTGAAGGCGACGAGGTCGGCGGCGGCTTTGTTGATCGCGTGGGCTGTCGGGGTCTCCCACTTGGTGCCCGGGGACCAGGTGGATTCGATGGGTTCGTACGCGGCGTCGATGGCGGCACGGTTGTCGATCGCGGGGGGAACCTCGGTCCAGGACGCGCACATCGGGCTCGCCTCGGTCGATTCGACCGTCGAGCCCTTGAACGCCGCGAACCCGAAGCGCACGCGGTTCTGCAAACCCTGAAGAACGCCGGCCGTGGGATCCATCAGCGCGCCGTAGAGGAGCGGCCAGGCGGGCGGCTCGGTCTCGAACATGCTCGACGAGTTGTCGACGAGAAGCGTCACGGTCGGCACGAGCGGATGCGAGGTCGCGGTGATGGCGTCGCACACCTTCGCCTCGCCGCCGCTCCCACCGGAGCTCGTGTTGCCGGCGATCGCCAAGGTGCCCGCGGACCCGCCCCCGCTGCCGCCCTTCGGCGCCGTCCCGGCGTTTCCCGCGAGCGGCAGGCTCCCGCCCGAGCCCGAGCTGCCCCCCGACGGATCGAGGCCACCCGAGCCGGGACGATCGCCCCCTGCGCTGCAAGCGGCCACGGCAAAAAGGAACCCGGAAGCACCTGCAAAGCGCAGGCGTGCAAAGCTCGTCATGGCCTATTTCTTAGCGCAGAAGCCGCGGAAAGGCGACCTGCGGGCCGGGTTCCGTTGTACGCTCTCGCCCGAACGCGCTCATGCCGGAAAAGACCGATCCCCACGCGTCCTTTCTCGAACGCCTGCGCCAAACCGGTGTGATGGCGGTGATTCGCGCGGCGTCGGCGGACGCGGCGCTCGAGATCAGTCGCGCGCTCGTGCGCGGCGGCATCACTGGAATCGAGATCACGTTTTCCACTCCGGGTGCAGCCTCGGCCATCGAACGCGCGCGTCGCGAGCTCGGTCATGCGCTCGTCGGAGCCGGCACCGTACTCTCTGCCGCGGATCTCGCCGCCGCTTGTGACGCGGGCGCGGAGTTTCTCGTCAGCCCGCACTTCGACGAGACGCTCGTGAACGCGGCGCTCGATCGCGGGGTTCCGTTCCTGCCCGGAGCGCTCACGCCTACCGAGGTGATCCGCGCGTGGAACGGCGGCGCGAGCTGCGTGAAGCTTTTCCCGGGTTCGGCGGTCGGGCCGGGCTACGTCAAGGCGCTGCGCGGCCCGCTCCCGCACATTCCGCTCATGCCGACCGGCGGCGTCGACGAGAAAAACCTGCAGGAATGGCTCGCCGCGGGCGTCATCGCGGTCGGCATGGGCGGGGCGCTCGCGACCGGCAGCCTCGAATCCATCGAAGCCGCGGCCCGGCGCATCAGCGGCGCTCTCGCCGCGGCGCGCGCCGCCTAGCGCGCGATTTCGCCTGCCTTTCGAACTGAACTCTTCGCCTCCGAAAGAAACGAAGCTTGCCATGTCCACCGTAGTCACCTTCGGCGAGCTGATGCTCCGGCTCAAGACCCCGGGCTTTCAGCGCTTCCTGCAGTCGAGCGAGCTCGACGCTTCGTTCGGGGGCGGCGAGGCGAACGTGGCGGCCGCGCTCGCGCGACTCGGTCACGTCTCGCGCTGGATCTCCGCCGTTCCCGCGAACCCGATCGGCGAGTGGGCGCTGAGCTCGCTCACCGCGCTCGGCGTCGACGTGCGCCACGTGCTCCGCCGCGGCGAGCGGCTCGGCATCTACTTTCTCGAAGCGGGTGCGAGCCAGCGCGCTTCGCAGGTCATCTACGATCGCGCCGGTTCGGCGATCAGCGGCGTCGGCCCCGGCGAGATCGACTGGAAAGCCCTGCTCGCGGGAGCTCAGTGGTTTCACACGACGGGCATCACCCCCGCCCTCTCCGACAGCTGCACGGCGGCCGTGGACGAGGCCCTGCGCGCCGCCAAGGCCGCCGGCTGCACCACGTCCGTCGACGTGAACTACCGGAAGAAACTCTGGTCGAAGGCCAAGGCCGGCGAGGTCATGACCCGGCTCATGGCGCACACCGACGTGCTGATCGCCAATGAAGAGGACTGCGAATCGGTGTTCGGCATCCGCGCCGGCAAGACCGAGGTCGCGAGCGGCACGCTCGAGCACGATCGCTACATCGACGTGGCCCGCCAGGCCCTGGCGCGCTTTCCCACGCTGCAAAAAGTCGCGATCACGCTGCGCGAGAGCAAGAGCGCGAGCGAGAACGGCTGGAGCGGCCTGTTCGTGGATCGCGAGGGCCACGCCTTCAGCCGCCGCTACGAGATCACGATCGTCGATCGCGTCGGCGCGGGCGACTCGTTCGCCGCCGGCCTGATCCACGCGCTGCTCGGCGGTCGCGATCGACAGGGCGTCGTGGAATTCGCGACGGCGGCCTCGGCGCTCAAGCACACGATCCCCGGCGACCTCAACCTCGTGAGTGAAGCCGAGATCGACGCCCTGGTCGGGGGCGAAAGCTCGGGGCGGGTGCAGCGCTAGCTGCGCGTCGTCCCTCGGCCCAAGCCCCGAGAACACTCAGGTTCAAAGATTTGAGCCCCTTTCCCGCGCCGCTCCGGGCGTGGTACCGAGCGGTTCGACTTCGGAGGTTCACGAACACCATGCGCATCCCCTCACTGCTCTCGGCCCTCGTCGGCGCCTCGATTCTGTCCCTCACCGCCTGTGGCGGCTCGCAGCCCGCCGCGGAGGAGCCCTCCGCCGAAGCCAAGAAGGACGACGCGGAAGCCGCGTCGGAAGACAAGGCCGAGGCGAGCGACGCCGAAAAGAAGGACGAGAAGAAGGACGAGAAGCCCGCCGACGACGGCTCCGGCCCGAAGGTGGAGCGCACGGCCAAGGACATCCTCACGGCGCCCGAAGTGACCTTCATGTTCAGCTTCAACAAGTCCGAGCCGAAGGAAAAGGCCGAGGAGAAGTGCACGAAGGAGGCGAAGGACGACCCGAAGAAGATGGCGCTCTGCATGAAGAAGGCGAGCTCCAAGTTCGAAGCCGACGGCATGCAGTTCAAGCAAGAGAAGGGGCAGTGGGTCTGGATCACGCTGCGGCGCAAGGGCAGCACGCTCACCACGCTGCACAACATCCCCTTCGAGTTCGGCGAGGACAAAGAGAAGTCGGTCACGATCAAGCCGACCGGCAAGGACACCGGCAAGCAGCCGATGAAGCCCCCCGCCGAGGTCAAGATCGCGGTCCCCGACGAGTTCCAGATCGAGCTCGACGACCCCACCCACGGCCGCATGGTCTACGAAGCCAAAATCGGCATCACCAGCGCCGACAAGGGCCAGTAAATCCAGCGCCGACCAGCGCCGGTGGTCCCGTAAACGTGCCCGTGCCCGTGCCCGATCCCTCTAATCCCACCTAACCGAATTCCCGCGCGCGTCGCGGATCTGCCCCGTTGCCGCGAGCACGATGTCGACCATGTGCCAGATCCCGCACCCGCCCGCCGTCACGAGCTTCGCGACGCCGAGCGCAGGCTGATCGAGCAAGAAGCGATCGATTC
The DNA here is from genome assembly GCA_036503835.1 of Polyangiaceae bacterium. Classification (GTDB taxonomy): domain Bacteria; phylum Myxococcota_A; class Polyangia; order Polyangiales; family Polyangiaceae; genus PMG-095. The sequence continues at coordinate 4,149 of DASXWF010001463.1, forward strand.
CG
>DASXWF010001464.1:0-10312 GCA_036503835.1 Polyangiaceae bacterium
CAGCGACGGCGCGGGCTCCGAGTCGACGGTCGCCGCCACGTCGAGCCGCGCGCAGCGGCCGTCGCTGCCCAGCGCCGCGGCGTCGATGCGAAACGCCGGCAAGAGCATGAAGCCGCCTTGCAGGCCGAGGACGAGGTCCGCGGCCTCTCCCTCCTGGTAGGCGCGAAAGACGGCGTTTTCCTGGGTTCCGATCTGCACTGCGTCCGGCACGGGCTCGCCGTTTCCGGGGTCCGCGCAGGCGGGGTCGTCGCCGGCTTCAGTCGAGGAACCGCAGCCGCCGAGCAGCGCGAGCGCCGTCGCCGCTACGGCTCCGCGCACGTGTAGTCGTATCCGATCGCGCTTCCGCCGCTGCAGTCGATGTGGCAGTTCTGGCAGCGTGGCGGATTCTCTTCCGCCACGCGCCGCTGCGCGTCGACTCGCTGCCACTTCCAACCGAGCTCCGCAGTCGCGGCGTGCGCTTTCATCATCACGGTCCATTGCAGGATCTCGCCCGAGCAGGTGTCGTCCCCGAACTCGTACTCCTCCTTGAGCACGACTGCACCATCCGGGAAGGGATCGCTCCGGTTCTGGTAGGGAGCGGCGGCTCGCGGGTCGGCGAGGATGCGCACGAAGGAAAGGTCGTGATCGCCGCTCTTGCGGCAGTCGCGAACCTCCGCGTATGAATCCGCGTAATCGGCGGGAAATGGCGGGGGCGGCGCCTGGGGCTCGGGATCGTCCGAGCAGCCGGCGGCCAGGACTACGGCAAGCAGCGTCGCGGAAATCCTCATTCGAGATTGACGACCCGGATGCGATTGTTGCCGGTGTCGGCGACGTAGAGCGCGTTGCCGGAGAGCTCGATGCCGTACGGGAACTTGAGCAAGGCATTCTCGGGCGCCGCGCCGTCGCCGGAGAAGCCCTTCTCTCCGCAGCGGCCCGCGACCGTGCGTACGGTGCCGCCGGTCGTGAAGGCGCGGATGCAGTGGTTGTACACGTCGCTCACGTAGAGCGTGCCGTCCTGCGCCAGCGCGAGGTCGGTCGGGCGGTTGAGGAGCGTCGCCGTCGCGAGCTCGCCGTCGGGCGAGGTGCCGCTCTGCGGAACGTCGTCCACCGGTTCGACGCCGGCGACGACCTCGACGTTCCCCTCGGTGTCGATGCGGCGAACGACGTGATTGGCGGTGTCGGCGAAGAGCAAGTTGCCTTCCGGATCGTAGACCATGCGGCCGCCGGGATCCGCGGACTGGCCGAAGGGCTGCGCCATGCGGAAATCGAGCGCGGAGCCTGCGCCATAGCGGGGGTTGCAGGGCTTCGCGCACTCGGTGGCCGGGTCGCCGCAGGTGAACTTCCCGGAGCCCATCGGGCAGGCGACGAGCGGTGTTTCGTCGGTGCAGGCCACGCTCTGGTCCGTCACGCACAGGCCGGCAATGCGGTGGATGACGCCTTCGGCATCGACGCTGCGAATGACCTGATTGGCCTGATCCAGGATCACCAGGTTGCCGTCAGGGTCGTACACGATCGACGTCGGCAGATCGAGCGAGGCGGTCTTCGCGGAGGTCTCGTCGCCGAAGTAGGCGCGGCGTCCGTCGCCGCACTCATCCGTGATCTCCCGGGTTTCGAGATCCACCGCGCGGATTTTGGAGTTGTGCCACGCAGAGACGAGCAAGGTGCGCTCATCCGGCGAGAGCAAGAGCCCCGTCGGGTGATTGAGATCCGAGTTCGCCGGGTCGTCGAGGGTTCCGCCGAGCTCTCCGCGTCCGACCACGTGACGGAGGATGCCGTCGTCACCCAGGCTTCGTACGCGGTGGTTGTTCCAGTCGAGGATGTAGAGCGTGCCGTCCGAGGCGCGCAGCGCGTCCTGCGGCAACGACATGCGCGCTTTTAGCGCCGGGATCGGGTCGTCGCCGTCGTAGCCGTTCTGACCGTTGCCCGCGATCGTGCAGATCGTGCCCGCGACCGCCGGATCGCAGGCGTTCGCGACCGGCTCGACGGGGTCGCCGCCGTCGCCGCAACCGCCCAGAATCAAAGAGAAAATCGGTAGGATCCAGGGCTTCATCGCGTCACCTTCAGGATGCGGCTGTTCAGCGTGTCCATCACGTACAGGTTGCCCGCAGCGTCGAACTCGAGCCCGAAGGGTCGCGCCAGCCGCGTCTCGGTAGCGAGCCGACCGTCCGCGTCGCGCCCCGGCTCACCGGTGCCGGCGACGGTGCGAACGATGCCCGACTCGAGCTCGATCGCGCGAATGGTGTGGTTGTCGGTGTCGGCGACGTAGAGGTCGCCCTCCGGTCCGATCTCGAGCTCGCGCGGATTGTTGAAGCTCGCGTCGAGCGCCGGCCCGCCGTCGCCCGAGTATCCGGGGTCGCCGGTGCCGGCGAGCGCGTCGATGACGCCCGTCTCGAGATCGACGACGCGGATCCTGTGGCTCAGCGTGTCGGCGACGTAGAGCTTCCCGTCCTTCACGGCGAGGCCGCCGGACGGCTCCGGATTCGAGCCGATCTCCCAGTTGAGTTGCGCCTCGAGCGCGGGTCCGCCGTCGCCGGCCGAACCCTGCGTGCCCACGCCGGCGATGGTGCTGACGATCCCCTCGGCATCGACCTTCCTGACCCGGAAATTCTGCTGATCTCCGATGTAGAGATTGCCCTCCGCGTCGCCCGTCAGCGCCTTCGGCTGCTTGAAAACCGCGCTCGCCAGGGGCCCGCCGTCTCCCGCGAAGCCGGCGCCCGCGCCCGCGACGATCCAGACGCGGCCCGTGTCGGGGTCGATGCGCCGGAGCTTGTGGTTGTGCCACGCCATCATCAGAATCGAACCGTCCGGGGCGGCGTAGAGCTCCGTCGGATGATTGAGCTTCACGAGGGCGCCGTCCGCGCCGTCCGGGCTCTTCTCGCTCATGTCGCCGGTGCCGTCCCCCGGAAAGATGGGATCCGTCCAACCGACGACGCTCACCACGGTCTGGTCGGGGAGCACCCGGCGCAACAGATGATTGTTCCAGTCGATGAACCACGCGGAGCCGTCGGCTCCGAACGTCAGGTCCATCGACCAGTAGATGTCGGTCTTCAGGCAATCGTACCCGTCGCCGTTGAAGCCCTCGGTTGCCGTGCCGAGCCACACGCAAGCATGTCCCGGCTGCTCCTGACACGCGGCCGCCGGCTCTTCGTTCGAATTGTCCCCGCAGCCCGTCAACGATGCGAGCGCGGCCACCACGCTCGCGCCTCGCAAAAGCCCTCGCACCATCATTTCATTCTCCCTTCGGTACCCGTTTCCCTCGATAGGCTAGCGCACCGCGGACGAACGGGCGCGCCTGCACCTGTCCGCCGACGGTCCAGAGTCCGCCGCGGGGATCCGCCCAGACGGCGTGCAGTGTCTCGGTCGTGGGCGGCCCTTTTGCTTCGAGCCACCGGCCGCTCTTTCGCTCCACGAACGTTCCGAAATTGCCGACGGCGTAACCGCCCCCCGCCTCGTCGAGGCACACGCCCACGAGCAGCGGAACACCCGACAGCTCGATCGGCTCCCAGCCGGCGCCCGCGTTCTCGAAGAGAATCCCGGTGGCCGAGCCACCGACCGCGGCGAAACGATCGCCGGCGTGATGCACCGTGAACAGCGACTCGCCGCCACCCACATTGTCTTCCTCGAACACGCGGCCGTCGTAGTGAAGAGCCGTGCCTGCCGTTCCGACCAGCCAGACGTCGGTCTCGTCCTTGCCCCAGACCTTCCAGAGCGCCTTGCTCGACGTGAGCTCCTCCGGAAAGCCTTCCGCCTCGACCCAGGCGTTTCCGTCGCGGCGCCACGCGAACGCCCCGCTCGAGCCGCCCTCCGTACCGCCGACTGCCCAGAGCGCAGCGGGTGAAGTGCCCCAGATGCCGAACACGGTGGCCGTGCCCGGGGTCGACATCTGCGAAAAAACACCGTCCTCGTAGACGACAATGGTGCCGTTCGTGCCGCCTGCGAACACCGGGCCTCCCGCGAAGCCATGCACCCAGTACAAGTCGGCTCTCACACCGGTCGCGAGGGTCGTCCACGTTGCGCCGTCCCAATGCAGGACGAGTGGACCGTCACCCGCGTCGGCACCGACGGCCCAGACATCGTCTTCCGCGGTTCCCCAAACCGAAATCAGCGCAGCAGGTAGCTGCTCGTGAACGAGCGTCCATTCGGCTTCGGAAGCCGGCGGCTCTTCGGCCGCGCCGGAGCAACCGAGCGCAGCCAGCGCCACCGCGAAGCCAGCAACGCTCCACGCCGTTCGAGCTTCCTCGACCACCGCAGCAACGCTACCACGCCGTCCCCGACCGCGCCCGCCGGCCCGGCGCTCAGTGAACGCTCAGAGCGATGATCAACGCGCCGAACGCGAGCACCAGCGCGATGGCCATGCCGGCGGTGGCGTTCAACGCCTGACCCGCGGCGCGCCTCGCACGCTCCGGCTCGAGCGCGTGCACGCCGGTCAAGTAAGCCTGGGCCGCTTGATTCGGCACGGAGAGGCCGAGCGTTGCCGCGCGTTTCGCCGCCGAGAGCCCCTCGCTCAGCGCGACGATCAGGAGCCCGAGCGGCATCGTGACGAAGTCCCAGCCGCACGAGTACAGCCCGAAGCGCAGCCCGCGCCCGCGCTTCTTCGAGCCTGCCCGGCGCGCCGCGCGGTCGAGCAGCAAGCCGTGGAGCGTGTGCAGCGACACCATCGCCGCCACGAGCCCCGGCAGCCCGATCGCGAGCGTGCGCAGCAGCACCGCGCGCAGCTCCGCGTCGACCAGGAGCGTCCGGAACACGTCCGGAAGCAGGAGCACCACGCCGCCGACGCAGACGGACAGGCCGAGCGTGGCGAACGTCTCGCTCAACACGGCGAAGCGCAGCGGAGCCTGCGCTTCACCTTCGGGCAGGCTCGCGAAGAACTCGCGATGCGAGAGCGTGGTGAGCCGCGCGGTCGACCAGAGCCGCGTCAGCCAGCCGTGCGTCGGCCGCTCCCAGGGAACGATCGCCACCACGCCGGACGCGTTCGTGCGCTCGTCGAGCGGCAGGCAACCCGGGCAATCCGGCTTGCCGCAGATCGCGCACACCACCGCCGCCGGCACCTCGACGAGCTCGAGCAACGAGTCGTCGATGGAATCGACTTCGCCCCGGGTTCCGCCGTGCGGCGGCCCCGGTACGGGAGAGCGCCGGGCCCTCTGCATCGGCAAGAATTAGCACGGAATGCGGCAGGTCGCGACTCCACGCCACGTTGGGCCGTGCCCGGGGCAAGGTCAGTGAAGCACGCGATCTTCGCCAGGTTTCGCGGGCGCCGCGGCTGAGGGCAGCGGGGGCAGTGACCCCCCGAGAAAGAGCGACACGAGCGTCGCCAGCAGGCTCGCGATCGCCGCAGCATAAAACCCCCATTCCCAGTGGATCTCGACGGGCACGAAGCGGCCTTGTGGCGGTCGCGAGTACAGCACCAACACCTCACCGAGGGTCATCGCGGAGAACGCGACGGCGATCGGACGGACGCCGCGCAGCTTGTAGATGGTTCGGCGGGTCCAGACGAGCGGGAGCAGCACCAGGCATCCGGTCGCCCCGCCCCAGAGCCATCCAGCGCGACCGCGCGCGAGCTCGAAGCCGCTGCGCACGACGCTTTCCGGCCGCTCGATGCGCACCCACGGCGCGAAGAACAGCGCGAGCCCGAGCAGCGAAAGCACGAGCAGCGGACCGCGCCCCCGGGCGAAGTAGTGCCAGGGCAAGAGCTCGTCTTCCGGCAGGATGGGCGGGGCCGGCGGCTCTTCGGCGAGGGCGTCCGCGGACGGCGGCAGGCGCTCGAAGGGTACGAGCTTCACTCCGCACACCGAGCAAGTCGTCCCCTCCCCGTGCCGGTAGAGCGTCCGGCAGAACGGGCAGGCGAGAAGCGCCGCCATCACCGCATGATACCCTGAGAGGCCGTCCCGAGGCCCCGGCACGGTTCTCCCGCATGAGCGCCCCCGAATCCGCCCTGACTCGCATCGCGTCGCTCGCGGGCCTTCCGCTCGATTCGCCCGGCCTGCTCCAGGCGCTCACGCACCCGAGCCTCGCCAACGAGCTCGGCGTTCCGCACAACCAGCGTCTCGAGTTCCTCGGCGACGCCGTGCTCGGACTCTGCGCGAGCGAGGAGCTCTACCGCCTCCTGCCCGATGCCGACGAGGGAACCCTCACGCGGCAGCGGGCGCAGCTCGTGAACGCGCAGGCGCTCGCGGCCTGGGCGCGGGAAGCGGGGCTGCCGAGCCTCTTGCGGCTCGGGCGGGGAGCGCTCGCCGCAGGGCTTCACGGCAGCACCAACGTGCTCGCGGACGCCGTGGAAGCGCTGATCGCGGCGGCCTACCTGGAGGTCGGTCTCGACGCCGCTCGCCGCCTCTCGGACGACATCGTGCGCCACGGCCTGCGCCAGTCCGGCGCACCCGGCGGCCGCGATCCCAAGAGCGAGCTCCAGGAGCGGCTCCAGGCGCTCGGGCACCCGGCACCGAGCTACGAGCTCATCGAGACCAGCGGTCCCGCGCACGAGCGGCGCTTTCGCGTGAAGGTGATCGGTCGTTTCGGGGCGCTCGGCGAGGGCGAGGGACGCTCCAAACGCACGGCCGAACAGGCCGCCGCCGCGTCGGCGCTCTCCAGGCTCTCCGCGGAAGCACTCACGCTGCCGCCCGAGCGCCCAGCCCCCGGAGAACCATCATGACCTCCCTTTCGAAAGGCCGGCGAGGACGGCGTAGCCTCCTACTCGGCGTGCTCGCGGCCGTCGCGTCGCTCTCCGTGGCGGCTCCGGCCGAGGCGGGAACGTATTTGAATCGCGCGGTCATGCTGCTGCACGGGGCGACGCGCGAAGCGGCGTACCTGCGCGCGCGGTTCTCGGACAAGGAGCTCGCGCGCGTGACTCAGCGTCTCGCTCAGGCGCGCCTCGACGCCGCGAACGCGATGACGGTCCCGAAGGAGGTCGTGCTGGCGCACCCGCACCTGCTGCTCGTGCTCGAGAACTACACGCAGGCGGCCGAAGCGGCGACGAAGGGCGAAGTCGAGCGTTTCGGGAACTTCCACCAGCGCGCGCTCGACGAAGAACGCGCGTTCAAAGCCGTGCTGAAGCAGCACGGTTGGGTGCTGCCCGAGGCGCCGTAGCCCCGCGCGTCTGCGGCAAATCAGGGGACCTTGCGCGCCCCGACCAGCTCGTACACGTCGAACCCGGGGCTCTTCTTGCTGCGCAGGCGCCGCTTCAAGACGTTCGGTTGCGCGCCCGACACGCGCTTGCGCTGATCGGTGTGCAGGGCCACGAAGCGGACGTCGTAGCGCGTCGCGAGCTTCGAGAACTCGGCGTAACGCCCTTCGACCAGGTCCGACAACATGGTTCTCGCGTCCTTCGCTCGCGGCGCGAGCTTCACGTAGGGGTTCGAGAAGATGTCGTTCAGCCACACGACCTTGCGCCCGGCCGCCGCGACGAAGAAACCCGGACTCGTCTCCGCGAGCACGACGTCCGTGGGCTGGAGGTGGCCGAGAGCCCAGGTGTAGAGCTCGACTTCGGGGAGCTTCGCGTAGTTCTCGGAAGCCTGACGATTCGCCGTCAAATCGGCCCGTTCCGCGTAGCTCGGCCAGCGCGCGACGGCGGCGGCGAGCAGCGCGGCGGCGCCGAAGTCGAGCCAGCGTTCCGCGTCGATCCAGCGCTGCGGCGCCTTCCGAGCGAAGACGCGCAGCGCGCCGCGTTCGAGGAGCGCGAGCGCCCCGAGCATGCCCGCTCCGAGCGACAGCGACTCGAACGCCTGCAGGTAGAAGTAGAAGTGCCACGAGGGCAGGAACGGCGGCAGCTTGACGCGCTGTGCCGCGTAGCCGTAGGCGAGCCCGGCGCCCGCGAAGACGAGCCACGTCGCGAGCACGGAGCGCGTTCGCGCGGGGAGCAGTCGCGGCCAGCACAGCGCGGCGATCCCCGCGAGCCCCAGCAGGCCGCGCGCCGAGAGCAGGCGCCGGGCGAGCGCCGCGGAGCTCTCGAGGGAGAGCTCGCTCGCGAGCCAGGTGAGCGGCGCGGGATTGCGAATCCGCCCTCGATAATGAAGCGCCAGGTCGTAGACGTACGGTGACGCGACCAGCAGCGCGACGCCGCCGGTGAGCAGCGCGAGGCGAAACAGGCGCTCCAGGGAAGCGCGCTCGGCGCGGCGCACGACCGCCTCGCGGATCACGAGCACGCCGAAAATCGCGCCGAACAGAAAGCCCGGCGCCGCGTGCGCGAGAAACGTGACGCCCCAGAGCAGCCCGGCGATCCCCGCGATCCAGAGCTTCTCCGTCTCGAGCGAGGCGAGCAGCGCGTAGAGCGCGAAGTAGAAGAACCCCTGCGCGACGTTACAAGGCCAGAGCCACGGCGAGTACGTGGCGTGCAGCCACGACATGAGGTCGTGTTGCCCGAAGAACAGAAACGCCGTGAGGCTCGCGAGCGCGGCGCCCCGCCCGAACAGACGCGCGCCGAGCGCGTACAGCCCCGCGGGCGCGAGCAGGTTGAAGAGCGGCCCGAAGCGCGTGTAGGCCTCGTGGAGCGCGGTGCCGCTGAGCGCGCTCGCCGTGCCGATCAGGGCGGGAACCAGCGGCGGGTACCACCAGCGCTCGCCGAGGTACGCGGGGTCCTCGCCGAGCCGGCCGTCGAGCAGGCTCTGCGCCGTGCCCATGTCGCGGTAGAGGTCGCTCTCGCACGGCCACTCGAGCCCGCGTGTCGCCGCGCGGGCCGTCAGAAACGCGACCAGGCAGAGCAGTCCGGCCGCGCCGTCGTAGAGCCAGGCGCTCTTGCTCGTCCGGTGAGGAGCGCCGCTCACTGCCTGGCGCCGTGCTCAGCGCTCGGGTTCTTCGGGACCTTGCGGCTCGGCGGGCTCTTTGTCCTTGTCGCGCGCGGGCTTGGGGGGCCGCACGCCGCCGTCGCGGCGCATCCGGCGCATCCCGCCGTCCTTGCCGAACTCGTGGGGTGACTCGCGCTTGGGCGGACCGAACATCGACGCGTCGAGGTTCGAGAGCAGCTCCGGGTGGAACTCCTTCACCTGATCCTTCTTCAGGTTCGCGATCAGCTCCTGGCGCGCGCTGTCGATGCGGCGCCGCTCGAGCACCTGGCGGATCGACGGGGTCTCGTCCTCCACCGTGCGCTTGGTGGCCTCGACGCTGCCGCGCCGCCAGACCACCGAGAACTTGTCGCCTTCCTTCACCGGCTGGCCGACGAGCGCGCCGTCGGCGACCTTGTCCGCCGCCGCGAAAATCGCGGGATCCACCTGCACTCGCGGCACGTCGGTGCTGCCGTCGGCGCGCACGAAGCCGAGGTCGCCGCTGCGTTGCGAGGTCGCCTTGTCGAGCGACTTCTCCCGCGCCGCCTCGCTCCAGTTCTTCACGCCGTCGCTGCCCTTGGCCTTCGCGAGGATCTCCTTCGCGGACGCCTCGTCGGCGACCTGGATGCGCCAGACGCGAATCCGCTTCGGGGTTTCGAAGCGCGACTTGTTCTCGTCGTAGTACTTCTTGATGTCCTCGGCGGTGACCGGCTGCTTCTGCAAAGCCTCTTCGCGCAGGTTGCGATCGACCGCGTCGCGCAGCGACTCGCGGAGCTTGTCGCGGAGCGCCGGGCTCTCGTGCGTCTTCTTCCGGAGCGCTTCTTCCCCGTAGAGCATCTCGGGGACCAGCACCTCTTCGACGAAGCGCTTCTTGATCTCCTCCGGCGTCGTGCCGTAGCGCGAGACCTGATACGCAGGAAGCGCCGCCAACCGGCGCGACACGTCGGCGGCGGTCATGCTCGCCGAGCCCACCGTGATGACGGGTGTCGCCTGATCGGCGAGGGCCATGGTGGCGGCGCTCGACAGGAGCGCGAAGACGTAGGGTGCGGTTCGCTTCGACTGCATGGTCGCGCGATCTACCACGGCCCGCGACGCGCGTGAAAAGGCTCGAAAAGTCCGGAATTTCGGGCGGTTTGCGGGCGGGTCGCGGAAGGGAGCGGGCACGGCTGGGCTCAGGGCTCGGACGCCTCGGCCTGACTTTCGCACTCCGCGGCCCCCCAAATACTCGCGCCGCAGGCGATGGCCCCGATCAAAGCGGCGACCACGTCGCCCTTGGTGAGGGCGTAGACGGCGCCCGCGCACGAAGCGGCTGCCCGGGCGCTGTCGTCGGCGCACGATTCGCTCGCAGGCTCACCGGCGTTCGCTGGAGTCAGCTCGGAAGGAGGGGGTGAAAAGCGCCGAACCAGCGCCTCGGTGCCGGGTTCGCTGGTGCACTCGAGCACCTCCGGCGGCGCCTGGCAGACGAGAGCTTCGGGAGGCGGCGCCTCGGATTGAAGACAGGCCTCGCCGGGAGAGACGGACGGGTTGGGAGTGAGCGGACCGCTGACGTTGTCGGGCATTCGACCTGGCTCCGTGTTGGTGTT
>DASXWF010001465.1:0-5526 GCA_036503835.1 Polyangiaceae bacterium
TTTTCCGTCAAGCCACGATGTGACAGATTTGCTCGAACTCGGAAGTTCGAACGAGCGCGAGCGTACACTTTTTCGAACCTACAGTGTGGGGAATTTGGTCAGCAACGCGCATTCGATCCTTTGACGCGCGCGCGTCGAGTCGCCGCGCCGTCAGCGCGTGTGGCGCGTGTGTCCCGCGTATGGCGCGTGTGCGATGCCCGGGTCTTCGACGGCGTTTTGCTTCACACGCAGTTCATCGCAGTCGTCGACGGGTTTTTTCGCGCCCGTCACTCTCGGCGCAAATTTCCTTCACGCGGTTTCCCGCGCCGCCCGCGTGACGCGGCGCGCGACATCGCCACACTGTGCGGAAAATCGGCCGCTTCACGGCGTCACTCGCGCGAATTGCGCGGCGCTCAGTAGCCGAAGTCGGGAGTCGACCCGCCCTTTGCCGGAGCTTTCGTGCCAGCCGCCGGTCTCGGCGCGGGACGCGGAACTGGTCTGACCGCAGCCTTGGCGGTGATCGCCGGCGCCGCGGAGGCGACCGGCGCGGCTGACTCCGCCGGAGCAGCGGCGGCACTCGGAGCGGGCTCGACGGACGGCGCTGCGGTCGAGGCGGCGGGTACCGGAGTGGGCTCGACCGCCACGGTCGCGGGAGGCGACACCGGAACCGGTTCCGGCGCGGGAGCGGCCACCGCTGACGGCGCGGGCGCGGCTTCTTTCTTTCCACCGAGCAGCGCGAAAGCACCACCGCCGACGACGAGCACGGCAACCAGCGCACCGATCGCGACGCCGAGCTTCGAGCCCTGCTTCACCGGCTGCTCATCGACGTTCGACGTCGCCCACGTGCCGCCGGTACCGGCGCCCGCGGTCGTCGTGGCGCCGACGGCCGAACGAGCGAGCGGGCGCGCGTCCGCGGGCAAAAGTGCCGCGGCAGCCGGGTCGGCGGTGGGCGGAACGGTCACGGCCTGGCCGCGCTCGAGCCAGGCGTCGATCGCCTCGTAAAATTCCTTGGCCGTCTGAAAGCGCTGCGTCATGTCGCGCGCCATCGCCTTGGAAATGATGCTGGCAAAAGCCGGATCGAGATCGGGCACGATCGTCTCCGGACGCGGCACGTCGGAGAGCACGATCTTGAACATCAGCTGGTTGAACGTCGCCGCGTCGAAGGGGACCTGCCCGGTCACGGCCTCGAACATGATGACGCCGATCGAGTAGAGATCGCTGCGCTGGTCGGCGTCGTGGCTGCCGCTCGCCTGCTCGGGCGACATGTAATACGGCGTGCCCATCACCGCGCCGGTGCGCGTCATCTTCATCCCGTCACCGCTCAGCGGCTGGAACTTCGAGATGCCGAAGTCGATGATCTTGACGTAGTCGGCGTGCCCCGCCTTCGCCTTCAGGATGTAGATGTTGTCGGGCTTCAGATCGCGGTGGACGATGCCCGCCTGGTGCGCGGCCTCGAGCCCTTCGAGGATCTGGCGCACGATCGGCGAGAGCTGGAACGGCGTGAGGCGGCCCGAGCGGGCGATGCGCCCCGAGAGCGGCTCGCCGTCCAGAAACTCCATCACGATGAAGTGATCGCCGTTCGCCATCGAACCGAGATCGAGCACCTCCAGGATGTGGTCGTTGCCGATGCGGCCGGCCGCCTGCGCCTCGCGCTCGAAACGCTGGACGACCTCCTTGTTCTCGGTCAGCCCCGCGTGGAGGATCTTGATGGCGACGCGCCGATTGATGCGGACGTTCTCGCCCTCGTACACGGCCCCCATGCCACCCTCGCCGAGCAGGCGAACAATCCGGTACTTGCCTTCGATGATCTGTCCGGTCTCGAGCGACATGGCTCCCGTGCTTGATGCGTGAAGACCCTGAGCCGGCCCAAGCCGCTCAACCTCATCAGAATACTATGCGTCCCGCTGATTTGCACCCCGGCGGGATCTGGGGCCCGGACCGTACAGTCGGAACGGAGGGGCGCGGCGTGTTTTCGTGTGTCAGCGGGACCCCAACCCCGCTGACGGGTTCGAATGCGGAGCAACTTGCGGCGTTTCGCCGCGCGGCCTTTTTCACTTCAGCGCCGCGTGTCGGGCGCGTTCGCGGAAAAGCTCATGTTCTTTTCGATGCGCGGCCGCTCGTGCGCGGGAAGCTCCGGGCTCTCCAAAAGGCGCTGGTTCAAGGCGAACGACTCGCTCGTCTTGCCGACGTAAAACGATGCAATCGCGAGCTCGTCGAGCGCTCGCCAGCGATACACGGACTCGTCGACGAACAGGATGTCGGCAGGGCGCGAGATCGCGACCGCCGCGCGCGCGAACAGCTCCGCGAGCGCCCACTTCTGCGTGAAGCGGTAGTAGGTGGCAAGCGCACAGAGTGCCTCCGCGCGGACCGGGCGCAGCTGGTAGGCGCGAAGGTAGGCTGCCGCGATCCGGCCGTCGTCCCAGCCGAGCCGCTCCCCGAGCACGCCGATCTGGAGCGCCGCATAGAACGTCTCTTCGACCCAGCCGCCGAGCGCGACGCGCCGCTCGTACGCGGCGAGCGCCTTCTCGAGCTGGTTCGAATCGCGGTAGCTCTGCGCGAGGTAGAACACGTAGCGCGCGTTGTTCGGCTCGTCGACCAGCGCCGCCTCGAGAAGGCGCGCGTCTCCCGCGTACTTCGCGACGGGGTCGGCGTTGCGTGCTCCGTCCGGGTGGTTCCAGACCACGGGCCCGAGCAGCGGCTCGCTCCGGAACGGCTCGTCGCAGGTGATGTACTCGTGGAGGACGCCTTCGTAGCGCCACGGCAGCGACGACTTCACCAGCGTGCCACGCCGAAAGCTCATGTCGGGCGCGCTCTTCAAACGATGCAAGAGCAGGTACTGCTCGGCGACGAGCTCGGGCAGGCGGAAGTCGAGCGGCAGCTCGAGCTCCTCGTCCGCGTCGATGATCAGCGTGTAGTCCGCCTTGCCGCGCGCGAGCGCGAGCGCCTCGCTGCGGTTGTGTCCGAAGCTCTTCCAGGGACGTTCGTGGAGCTCCCCGGGCAGATCGGCGAGCACACGGCGCACGAGCTCCTGGGTCCCGTCGGTCGAGCCGGTATCGACGATCACCCAGGCTTGGATGAGGGGACGGACCGAGGCGAGGCAGCGCTCGAGGACGTGCGCCTCGTTCTTGACGATCATGTCGAGGCAGACGGTCGCGGGCATCACTCCTACCGTACGGCCGCGGCGCGACGGGCTCAGGCCACGCGAGCCAGGCCCGGCGCGGCGGCCCCCTGCGAACCGATCGGGCTCGGCGCGGGTTTCCGCTCCGTCCGGCAGAGCTCGGCGACGAGCGCGTCGAGCGAGCGGCGGAACGACGCCCGCGCGCGCTCCGAGGGCGCGAACACGAGGCGCGTACGGCCGGCGCGCGTCGTGAGAAAGCGCGCGACCTTGCGGCGCGCTTCGACGGCGGTCTCGTCGGCCCGCTCGTTGCACGCCAGCACGGCGGTCTCGAGCGCCACGCCCCGCGGAAACAGCGCGTTCGTCACGGCGAGGACACGCGCGGCGAACGCGAACGGCCCCTCCCCTTCGCGCTCCACGAGCACGCGGCAGGCGGCATACGGGGAGCTTTCGACGAGCGAACGGGGCCAGGTCGCGCCGAGCTCGACCAGGACCAGGAGGCCGGCGCCGGGAGTCTTCGAGGGCATTTCGAAACGGTAAGATCCCGCCCTCGCGGGGGCCAAATTCCGGGTTTCGGGCGCGTCGGGCTCGGGCTCGGGACGGAGGGGGCGCCCCGCTACACTTCGAGCAGCATGCGGGAGGGCTCTTCGAGGCAGGTTTTGATGCGCTTCAGGAAGGTCACGGCCTCGCGTCCGTCGACGAGGCGGTGGTCGTAGGTGAGCGCGATGTACATCATGGGGCGGATCACGACCTGTCCGTTCAGGGCGATGGGACGATCCTGAATCGCGTGCAGGCCGAGGATGCCGCTCTGCGGCGGGTTCACGATCGGGGTCGAGAGCAGCGAGCCGTAGATGCCGCCGTTCGAGATCGTGAAGGTGCCGCCCTGGAGCTCCGCGAGCTCGAGGCGGTTCTCCTTCGCGCGCTTACCGAAGTCCGCGATCGCGACTTCCACTTCCGCGAAGCTCAGCCGGTCGGCGTTGCGGATCACGGGCACGGCGAGGCCCTTGCCCCCGCCCACGGCGACGCCGATGTCGTAGTGGTTCTTGTAGACGATGCTGTTCCCGCGGATCTCGCCGTTCACGGCGGGCACGAGCTTCAGCGCGTCGATGCTGGCCTTCACGAAGAAGGACATGAAGCCGAGCTTGATGCCGTATTTCTCGAGGAAGGCTTCCTGGTGCTGCTTGCGCAGCGCCATGACCGAGCTCATGTCGATCTCGTTGAAGGTCGTGAGCAGGGCGGCGACCTGCTTCGCCTCCACGAGCCGCTCGGCGATGCGCCGCCGGAAAGGCGACATCGGCACGACCTCTTCGTTTTCACCGGGAGCCGCGGGCGGAGCCTCGACCCGGCGCGGAGCCGGCGCGGGCGCGGGCTCTTCGTGGCGCAGCACGTCTTCCTTCAAGACACGGCCGCCGGGACCGGAAGGCTCGACGTCTTCGGACTTGAGACCGCGCTCCTTGAGCGCGCGCCGCGCCGACGGCATCACGCGCGCGAAACCCTGCGGCGGCATCGAGTCGCGCGAGGCCTTGCCGTCGCTGCCGGGCGGCTCGCTCGCGACCGGCTCGGGCTTTGACGCCGGAGCGGGTGCGGCCGCGGGACTCGGCGCAGCCGCATTCGCAGCGCCGGCCGGCGCGCTTTCCGACGCGCCCTCCTCGATGAAAGCGATCACGTCGCCGACCGCGGCGGTCTGCCCTTGCTTGAGCACGATGCGCGAAACGACGCCCGCGACCGGCGCCGGCAAATCGACCGTCACCTTGTCGGTCTCGATTTTGACGAGGGTCTCGTCGCGCTTGACTGCCTGTCCCTCGCCTTTCAGCCACTCGCCGATCTGCACTTCGCTGACCGACTCGCCGACGGGCGGAACCTTGAGCTCGATAGCCATGGTGCTCCGAAGCTTACCCGAACGCGCGCTCGAGTAGCTGCTGCTGTTCGAGCTTGTGACAACTGGCCGAACCGGTCGCCGGGCTCGAAGACTCGTGGCGACAAACCCCGGTGAACGGGAAGCGGCCGAACAACATGCTCCCGAAACGGGCCTTGAGGATGCGCCAGGCACCCATGTTCTCCGGCTCCTCCTGGACCCAGTACGCCGGCGTGCCGTCCTCGAGGTGGTCGAGCGCGGCGTGCAGGTACAGGTCGGGCAGCGGGTAGAGCTGCTCCACGCGGATGATCTCGACGTCGTCCCGCCCGAGCTCGCTGCGCCGCTTCTCGAGATCGTAAAAGACCTTGCCGGTGCAAAGCAGCGCGCGCGTGGTCTTTTTGGCCTCGCGCGCCTCGGGCGTGCGCGGGTCGGGGATCACGCGGTGAAAGCGGCCCTCGGCGAGCTCGCTGAGCGGGCTCGTCGCCTGAGGCAACCGAAGCAGGCTCTTCGGCGTGAACACGACGAGCGGCTTGCGCCAGCGCCGGAGCGCCTGGCGACGCAACAGATGGAAACATTG
>DASXWF010001466.1:0-2199 GCA_036503835.1 Polyangiaceae bacterium
AGGTGAAGAACCCCGAAGGGACGCCGCGTCGCGTCGCCGAGTGGCTGCTCTTGGAAGGTCGCTTTTCAGGTTCGTCAGGAGCACGAAAATGATGTCTCGAATGCTGTCGATCGCGGTCGTGCTTCTGTGCTGCGCTGGGCCTGCCCACGCCAAGGAATGCGACTACGCGTGGGCCGTGTCGCTCTTGAAGGCGACCGCCAAGGAAAAGAAGGCCGAAGCGGTTCAGACGATCGCGAAATGTCCGAGCGGCAAGCAGCTCCTGCAGCAGGTTTCCCAGGTAGCCAAGGTCCCTACCCGCAGGGGAGGCTCGGGGCCGGTTCAGCCAGTCGCCACGAAGGACGTCTACCTCGATGTCGATGCGTGGGCTGCGCTCCTCGCGCGGCAGCGCGCGGACGCTCTCACGTGTCTCAAGGACATCGAGACCCGGGGCGGTTTCGAGAGCTGTGACCCGGCCGTACTCCAGGCGTGCCTCGCGGAGGTCGGCGACTACCTCGAAAAGGTGCGCGAGAAAGGCGTTCCGGAGCGGACTCTCCGGGACAGCGGCGCCTTGTTCGAGGGGCGAGGGGACAGGCCGGGACCGACGCCACCGCCCGGTCCGACTCCGGCCATGCTCCTCGCCGAGTCGCTGGCGCGCCATCTGCACGCGCTGAGCGAGGAAAAGAAAGCCGCGCTCGGCGCTAAGTTCGGCGAGCTGAAGCAAGCGCTCGAAGCCAAGACGGCGGCGGAGACGCTGCTGCTCCTGCTCGAGCACCCGGAGCGGCTCTCGCAGCTCTATCAGGACCCGGTATTCCTCACGCCGAACCGACTGAGCGTCAGCGGTCGACCGGTCATCGCGGTGACGGACTACTCGACGCTCGGAGACGCCGCTTGCTCTCCGGAGCTCGCCGGCGAGCTCGACGACGCCCTCGTGAGCCAGCGCCCGCACGGCAGCAAGTTTTACGGCAGCGAGTACCGGCAAAGTCCTGACGTTTGCATCACCACCCTGCTCGTCGACTCGGGCGAGGGCAGCGAATGCCGGGCACCGGCGGGACAGCAGTGCATCCGAGCGCACGTCCGTGGCTGGACCGAGTCGGGCGGCGGCAAGCCGCGGCACACCTGCCCGCCGGCTGCCGGCAGCGCGCCGCCGACGTTCGAGCGTTTCACGTCTTCCCGCCCGTTCCCGAAGTGCGGCAAGCTCGATCGCGGCGGGATGCGCCTCTTCGCCGCCGAGGTCATCGAGTCGTTCGCCGTGCGCCTGGACGACGCCGTGTCCGTGGATCAGGCGAAGCTCGTTCGGCCCGGCTGCGTCACCGTCGCGTCGAAGGTCGACCGTCCGGCGTGGAGCGATCACGCGACGAACCCGAACCTCCGGGGTATTCGCGTGAGCGGCAGCGGTTGGTCCGGCTTCGAGCAGGAGCTCAGCGAGACGCTGCGGCTCCAGCAATCCGTTTTCGGCGAGGTCAACGCCGGAAACCCCGGCGCCCTGTCGCTCACCTGGAGCGTCAAGCAGCCGCCCGGAAAAGCGCTGCCGGCGGAGGCCACGCTGACGCTTCATTCGACCTTGCCTCGAGCACCCGAGGACGCGAGCTTCGTCTTCACTCCGCGCAAGCAGGCAGGCTGCGAGCTCACACCCGTCGCCTTCCAGCAGACCGTCGCGACGGCGGCGGCGCTCCAGCTCACGCGCCTCTTCTTCCAGCAGCGGAACGAGCGGGACGAGCTGCCGTGCACGAAAGACTGGCGCTACGCGCCGCTCGGACTGTTGCTCGCCGGCCTGCCGCAGGTCGTGGACGGCCCCACCTGCAACGACACGCGCGGCGCGATTCTCGCCGGCACCGACCTCGCGCTGCTCAGCACCGCCGCGGTGCTGGTGCTGTTGTCGGTCGACGCTCGCAACGACTTTTCCGCGACCGGCGATGACGTCGAGCTCGATCGCGCGAACGCGCTGCTCACCGCCGGCTTCTGGGTCGGCGGCGCGGTGCTCGTGCCGCGCGCGATCAGCGTCGCGTGGTAGGTCGCGCCGTCCGGCAGACTCAGCCGAGCGGGGGCGGCGGTCGCAGCGCCTCCGGAGACAGGCCGAAGCTGCGCTTGATGAGCTTGTGCAGCAGGCGTGCCTGCGAGCGCCCGTTCGCGGCCCCCGGCCACCCGACCTCGCGCGCCACGTCCTCGAGCGTCAGCGCGCGATGCCTGCGCCGCGTGAGCACGGCGGCCGTGTGCGCGACC
>DASXWF010001467.1:0-5262 GCA_036503835.1 Polyangiaceae bacterium
GCGCGGTCCATGGCGTACATCAGGTTCGGCGCGTGCGCTTCCATCCCGACGGCGTCGATGCAGGCGTCGGGTCCGCGCCCGCCGGTCATCTCCTGCAACGCTTCGTACACGTCCGTTTCTTCGTAGTTGATCACGTCGGTCGCGCCCGCCTTCTCCTTGGCGAGCCGCAGCCGATACGGAAAGCGATCGATGGCGATCACGCGCTCGGCGCCCAGCATGCGGGCGCTCGCGATCGCGAACTGACCCACGGGGCCTGCTCCCCAGACCGCGATGATGTCGCCGGGCGTGATGTCGCACATCTCCGCGCCCATGTAGCCGGTCGGGAAAATGTCCGAGAGAAACAGCACCTGCTCGTCGCTGAGTCCCTCGGGCACCTTGATCGGCCCCACGTCCGCGAACGGCACGCGCGCGTACTCGGCCTGGCCGCCCGCGTACCCGCCGAGCATGTGCGAATAGCCGAAGAGCCCAGCCGGCGAATGGCCCCACAGCTTCTCGGCCATCCAGGCGTTCGGGTTCGAATTCTCGCACAGCGACCAGAGCCCGCTCGAACACGCGTTGCAGCCACCGCACGCGATCGGAAAGGGCACCACGACGCGATCGCCGACTTCCAGATTCTTCACGCCGGGGCCGACTTCGACGACCTCTCCCATGAACTCGTGACCCAGGATGTCGCCCTTCTCGAGCGACGGGATGAAGGCGTTGTAAAGGTGCAGATCCGAGCCGCAGATGGCCGTGCTCGTCACGCGAACGATCGCGTCGCGAGCGTTCAGGATCTCGGGATCGGGGACGTTCTCGACGCGCAGGTTCTTCTTGCCGTACCAGCAGGTGGCTTTCATGGGTGGAGTGCCCCTTTCACTTCGTCGAGCTCGCGTTTCGATGGTGGTCGCGCGGGGTGCATCCCGCGGTGGATGCTCGCGTCGGAGCGGACGACCTCGCCGGTCTCCAAGATCTGCTTCAGGCGCCGCAAGTCGGCGTGCAATTGCTGCTCCGGGATTTCCCCGAAGAGCCGCGCGAGCTTCATGCCGATCAGTCCTCCGGGCGGCTCGAACGCGAGGGTCAGATGGACTTCGGTGCCCCGGTCGTGCGGAGCGCGCCGAAGGAGGACGGCGCCGTGGTTCGGCAAATCGGAGTCCTCCGGCGAGCGCCAGGCGATGCGCTCGCCGGGGCGGTCGTCCACGATGTCTGCCCGCCATTCGAGTGTACGGCCGAGCGGCCCTCTCGCGACCCAGCTGGTGTGGCCACCGGGTGCTTCGGTCACGTGTTGCACGTGATGCATGAACTGGGGCAGGTTGGAAACGTCACGCCAGAATCGATAGACCTCCGGCGGCTCGCGCCGGATCGTGATGCTGGTCTTGATCGTGACGAAGCGCCTGACGTCGCGCCGCCGGTTCACCGCCAGACGTGCCACGACGGCACCGATGCCGATTCCGAGCCCGATCCATCCCGCACCTCGAATGAGGCGCTCTTGTGCGTGTGCTTGCATGAGGACTCCTGGAGCTTCGCCGCCCTTGCAAGCGTTGCGCCCGACGAGCGCCGCCCAGAACCTTCCTGGCCGCGCGCGCGGCCCGCTCGCGTGACGGGTTCGCCCCGCCGGGGCGCGCCGGTACGCGCCGGACGCTCGTCGCGTGCAGCGTCAGATTTCGTAACCGAAGCCGAGAAATAAAGACGGGCTGAGCGGGGGAAGCGCGAGGCGGCGGGTCGCGTCGACGTGCACCTCGCGGCTGGTCGGGAAGAGCCGGAGTCCGACGGCAGGCAGCAATGTGGCGCGGCCGAACCCGATGGGTCGTGACAGGCCGAGCTCGAGGAACGCGAGCGGCAGCGTCGTGTCGGAGCGGACCACGAGATCGGGGCTGGGCGCGACGACGAGAACGCTCATTCCGGCACCCAACGAGCCACGAAGGCCCGTGAACGCTCGCTCCTCGATCGCAACGAAGAGCAGCGCGTGAACCTCGTTGGCTCCGAACGCGTCGGTTTCGGGTGTCGTCAACCAACCGAAGCTTGCCCCCACGGCCCAGGGAAGCATGCGCCGCTCGAGCGCGAGGCGCGCTCCGTAGCCGATCCTCTCGGTCCAGAGCTCTCCGAACACGCCTGCCGCTACGACCCAGCTCGAACGCTGCGAGCGCAGAGGATTTGCCGGCGGAGGAGCAGGCGCGGGCGTGGCCGCGTGCGGAGGAGGCGCGTTCGTGTTCGCGGTGCCGGCCGGCGCCGGCGCTGATTCTCGAGGGAAGGCGGCGGTCGCTCCGCCCTTCTGGCGCTCCAGGGCCGCGATGGTTTGCTCGATCGCAGCGAGCAGCGCATCGCGCGGCTGGGCTTCGTCGAGCGGCAGCGTCGTCCACTCGCTGCGGTCGCCGGCCGCGACGAGAATGGTCGCGGCACGACCCTCGCATTGCACGGTCACCCGCAGGTTGCCCGTTCGCGCAGTCAGGAGCGTGGCCCGGGTGCGCGTCTCCACCTGGGCCGCGTCCTCGGGAGAGAGGGCGCTGCAGGTGACGCGGACGGCATCGTCCTGTGCGCGGCTCGGGCGCGGTCCCACGGAGAGCGCAGCGAAGAACAGCCAGGCGACCCCACGGTGGAGCATTCCCGCGCCACCGAGCCTATGGCACAATTTGCCGGCCGGCGAGGGTAGGTGCAGCGACCGCTCAGCGGACCGGGGTCGGGTGACTAATTTGAAGCCGAGCGTGAACCCCGTCCGCGACCGCGAGCTGTTCGAGCAAGTTTACCGCCGCATGCGAAATTTGGTCTCCGAGAACGACCCCGATTTCGACGACCTGGTGCAGGCAGCGGCGGCGGAGGTGTGGCGCGCCCTGCCGAGCTTCGAGGGCCGGAGCGAGCTCGGGACCTGGATCTACACCGTGTGCTACCGGGTGCTCTCGAACTACCGGCGCTGGTGGCGGCGGTACCTGTTGCGCTTCACGGTCGGCATCGAAGACGTATTCGTGAACCCCGAGCCGCTGCCGTCCGAGCTCCTGGACGAGCGCGCGCGCGTCCAACGGGTGCGCTCGTTGCTCGGCCGGATGAGCGATAAGTACCGTGCCGTCGTCCTGTTGCACGACATCGAGGGCTACAGCGTGGCGGAGATTGCCGAGATCGTCCGGGCGAACGAGCTCACGGTGCGCTCGCGCCTGCGGGACGGACGCAAGCAGTTCCGGCGGTTGCTGGAGCTGGAGCCGGAGCCCGCGCTCGAGGAGGCAACACGATGAGCCCTCCCGAGCTCGACGAGCCGCTGCCCGAGGCCGTTTGCGAGATGTTGCGGCGGGACGAGCCCGAGGCCCGCGCCGTTCAGGCGGCGTACCTGCGCTTCAGCGCGCGGTCGCACGCGCGGATTTCGCCCTTCGTGCTCTTGCGCTGGCTGGCGGCTGGTTTCGTGGCCGGTTGGGGCGTGGCCTTCGCGGCGACCGGCGATCCGTTGTTCGGTGCCGGGCTGCGCAGCAAAGTGCCCGTGGAGGCTCCGCCTGCCGAGCCGAGCGCCGGTATCCGCGCGAACCCAGTGCGAGCCGTCGAGCCTGTGACGGCGCTCTCGTCGGAACCCGTGCTGCGCGAAGCGCCGGTTCCGGAGCCGTCGAGCAACCCTTCGCGCCGGGCGAAATCCGGCCTGCACGGCGTGCTCGGCGAGCCGTCGACGGCCGATCCCAAGTGGCAGCGCGCGGCGACCGCGCTCAAGGCGCGCGACTACGCCACCGCCGAGAGCTCCCTGCGCGAGCTCGAGACGGCTGGTGCTCCCGGCGATCGAGACGCGGCGAGCCTGGCACTCGCACAGGTGCTGCTCGCGCGGGGTCAGCGGGTGGACGCGCGCGCGCGGCTTTCGCGACTGAGCGCGACGTCCGCCTCGCCCGTCGTGCGCGAAAAGGCCGCGGCGCTGCTCGCCGAGCTACTTTCGAACGGGGAGCGCTCGGATCCGGCACCAGCGGTGCCTCAATGAGCATGTCCAAAATCAATCGCGTCGTGGGGCGCGCAGCGTTCGGGGCCATGGCTTTGGGGATCGCGTGTGAGCCGATGATCATCGAGCTCGAGCATCCGCCTGCGGCCGGTGCGCCGGGCTCCGCGGCGGACTCGGGAGAGAACCTTGCAGGCGCCGGGGACGCCCCTTCGGACGGAGGCGGCGACGGCGGGGTGAGCCAGGGGAGCGCCGGCAGGGGCTCCGGGGGCGCCGGCGCTCCCCCGCTCGGTGCCGGCGGAAACGCGAGCGGAGGCAGCGCTGCGGCGGCCGGCGAGGGCAACGGCGCTGCGTGCGGCGACGCCGTGCTCACCGACGTGCGGAACGGCCACGACCTGTTGCCGGGCTACACCGAGCCTCCAAGTCCCGAGGTCGCGCAGTGGATTTCCGCGATGAGCCTCGAGCAGCAGATCGCGCAGATGCAGGGCGTACCGGTCGAAAGCAGGGACTACAACGACATCTCTCGCAGCCAGGACGTGGAGGTAGGCGGGACCGTCTTGCGCGGCTTCCGCTACCGTAACGGATCGCGCGGCGTGAATCTCCAGTCCGGGCAAGACAACCGAGCCAGGGACGCCGACAACTTCTCCACCTCCTTCCCCACTCAGTCGATTCGTGGTGCCTCGTGGAACCCCGAGCTCGAATGGCGAATCGGCGAAGCCATCGGCGATGAGACGATGGCGTCATTGAACAATGTGCTGATCGGCCCCTCGGTGAACATCCTGCGCCATCCGTACTGGGGACGCGCTCAGGAGGCGTATGGGGAGGACGCGTACCACGTCGGAAGGATGGCCTCGGCCTTCATCGCGGGTGTGCAGCAGCACGTCGCCGCGTGTGCGCGAAACTTCCTCGCTTACACCATCGAAATGAATCGTGCGAATCAGGACGCCCTCGCCGACGAGCAAACGGTGCGCGAGATCTACGGCAGGCCGTTTCAGATGGCCGTTCAGGACGGCGGCGTCGCCTGCGTGATGACGGCGTACGGCAAAGTGAACGGAGTGAATTCGACGCTGAATGCGCACCTTTTGCGGGACGTCCTGAAGGCGCCCGTCGCTCAGGGCGGCTTCGGCTTCAGGGGCTTCGTGCTCTCGGACTGGTGGGCTGCGCCCGGAGATCAGGGCCCCATCGATGACGTGATCGGCGTCGCCCAGGCAGCGCAAATGGCCAACTCGGGGCTCGACATCGAGATGCCATGGACGCTGAACTACAGTTCTTTGCAGGCGGCCTTGACCGCGGGCGGCGTCACGCCTGCTGTCGTCACCGAAGCCGCGTCGCGCGTCCTCGAGCAGAAGGCGCGATTCGGCACGGCGCTCGCTACCGGTGCCTGGGGT
>DASXWF010001468.1:0-9460 GCA_036503835.1 Polyangiaceae bacterium
CGGGCACTACTTCGGGCTCGGCGAAGAAGAGCTCGAGGCGCTCGGCCTCGGCTGAGCGCGGAGCGACCCGGAGGACCGTCGCGGCTTGACGCCGCGCCCGAACCGCGGGTAAAGGGGGCGCGACAGCTCAGATTTCGGACGGAAGCAGGGAAGCCGGTGTGAATCCGGCGCGGTCCCGCCACTGTCATCGGAAATGACGAAGCCAACGGACGCGGCGTTCGCGACGCGTCCGGGCCACTCGGGAAGACCGGGGAAGGCCGAGCCGAGTCGCTGATTCCGAGAGCCAGGATATCTGCCCCGCCCGAGCCCACACGAACCCACGGTCGATGGGGCGTGGGAGCACGGCCCACGTGCCCCCTCGTCCACCCGCCCGGGGAACTTGCCGGCGGCAGACCGGCGCAGGAAGCGAGTGAGAACGATGACGAAAGTGATGCGGAGCTTGTGCGTGATCGCGGCGGCCGGAGCGCTGGTCGCGTGCGGTGGTGAGGACGAAGCGGCGCCGAACCCCATCGAGGAGCAAGGCGCGCTCGAGATCGAAGGCACCTGGAGCAGCAACTTCGGTGGGACCGAGATCATCGGTGCCGACACGTGGGCGAGCGTGTTCACCGACGAGGACGGCGTGGAGTTCACGTCCGAAACGAGCATCGAAGAGTATTCGAACGCCGAGAACGAAATCGTCACCCAGAACCCGGACGATGACGCGTTCAACCCGTCCAGGTTCAACCGCATCGTCTGGACCGAAATCGACGGCGACAGCTTCTACTACTGCATCACGGATTTCGGCCTGGAGAGCGCGGCGGACGCGAGTGCCCGCAATACGCCGGCCGACGACAGCGACCCCGATGAGGGCGGTTGTGGCACCGGGGAGAACAGTTTCCCGTGGACCAAGCTGACGCGCGAGTAGCGGGCGCCCTGGCGAGCGCGCTGCTTGCCGTCGCCTGCGGCGCCTCGGGCTCCGAGCCGGCTCCCGGCGAGCGCGCGCTCGCCGCGCCGTACGCCACGGAGCTCGTCGTCTTCGAGCCCGGCGAGGGTGCCGGGTTCGGGCAGGACGAGCTACCGGAGGTCGTGCTCGGTGCGCCGAAGGGTAAGGGCACCGGCGCCGGTTCGCTCGACGTGCTCTCGCTCGGCCGGCAGGGGAGCATCGTGCTCGGATTCGGGCCGCGTTCCATCGTGGACGGCGAGGGTGCGGACTTCGTCGTCTTCGAGAATCCCTTCTGGGCGGGCGGAGATCCGACGGCCGTCTTCGCCGAGCCCGGAGAGGTGAGCGTCAGCCTGGACGGCGAGCACTGGGACACCTTCGCGTGCGATCCGGAAGGCGAGGGCGAAGGGCGCTACCCGGGCTGTGCGGGCTGGACCCCGACGCTCGAGTACGACCCGGCGCTGGTGAGCGACTTCGCGCCCGAGGTCACGGGCGGCGACGGGTTCGATCTCGCCGAGCTCGGGCTCGCGGAGGCGCGCTACGTGAGAATCCGCGACGCCGGCGACCAGGGTTCGGCGCCGATCGCGGGGTTCGATCTCGACGCCGTCGGGGTCGTGCACGCGGGAGAAGCCGAGCCGTGACGCGCGGCGTTGCGGCGGCCGTCGTTTCCCTCGCCGGGCTCGCGTGCAACGTCGAGCCGGTCATCACCGACTCCTGCAACGTGAAGCTCGAGCACGCGCCGGGTTGCCCCGCGGCGGCGCTGGTCGTCATGAGCGACTACCTCGCGACGCAGGTCGGGCTCGCGCGGCTCGACGGCGAAACCCTGTGCGAGTCGCTCGCTTCCAGCGCCCGCACGGAGGCCTCGGGAGTGGCGCTCGCGCTCTCGGGCGACGTGGTGGTGCCGTCGTCGCGCCCGCCGTCGGGGCGCGCCGTCCTCGTCGATCGCTACGGCACGAACGTCGTGAGCTGGGTCAATCCCGAAACGGCCGTGTTCGAAGGGCAGCTCGCGCTCGGCACCGGCTTCGAATCCAACCTGCAGGACTACGTCGAGCTCGAGGACGGTCGCGCCTTCGTTTCACGCTGGGGAGAGAACGCCTTCTCGGGCGAGGAGCCGTTCGACGGCGGAGGCGACGTGCTGGTCATCGACTCGCGGAATCCGCGCATCCTGGGGCGCGTCGCTCTCGAGCGCACGGATTTCCCGCCGCGTCCCTCGGGCATGACGCGCGTCGGCTCCCAGATCTGGGTTACGCTGCAACGCGCGAGCCTCGACGTCCGCAGTATGGGGGACGGCGAAATCGCCGGCATCGACACCGATTCGGAGAGCGTCGCGTTTTCGCTGGTGCTTCCGGGTTTGAAGAACTGCGGGCCGGTCGCGCTCTCACCGAGCGGTGCGCGCGCGGCGATCGCCTGCACCGGCTTCATCGATCCCACCGGTGCCGCCCAGAATCTGGACGAGAGCGCGCTCGTGCTGCTCGACGCGTCCGAAGCGCCCCCGCGCGAGGTCGAACGCTTCACGGCGTCGGAGCTCGCGGGCGAGCCGCTCCAGAACGAGCTCGAGTTCGCGAGCGAGGAGCTGGTGCTGCTGAAGACCCAGACCGCCGTCGGCTCGAACAGCAACAATCGCTTGCTGGCCTTCGCGCTCGCGAACGGCACCGCAGAGGTCCTCGCGGAAGCCGCTCCGAAAGCGGACGGTCTCGGCGGCGGCGTGAGCTTCGGCGGAATCCTGTGCACGCCCGGTTGCGACGACACCTGCCTGCTCGCCGACGGCGATCGCCAGAGCCTCTTGCGTTGGGCCATCACGCCCGGCGGACTCGAGCCGCTCGAAGCGCTGCCGGTCGGGCGGGACGTGGGGCTGCCGCCGCGCGATCTCGCCAGCTTGTGAGCCTCTCGCGTCAACGCGGTGAATCCGCTTCGGGCGTGCGGAGCTCGAGCGAAGCGAAGAACGAGCGGCCCGGTAGCGGAAAGCCGACCACGTCGTAGCGCGGGATATCGAAGACGTCGGCCAGGCGCGCGCGCACGAGCGCGACGCCGCCGAACGTCGAGAGCGTGATGTCGAGGTCGAGCGTGTGCTGCTCGGGGATCGTGCCCACTCCGGCGGGGTTGGCGTAGCGGTTCGACTGGTAGACGAAGTTCGCGCCGGCGGCCGCGCGATGAAATGCTCCGCGAGGCGAGAGGATCGGCGTCGTAGCACGTAGCGCCGCCGCGACGATCAGCCGTGAACGGTAGGCCAGGATGTCGTTCGTGAGCGTGCTGCCGGGGCTCCGATCTCGTCCGTCGTAGGCGGTCACCGCGAGCTCGCCGTCGAAGTAGCGAGCGAAGCCGGAGCCCGCCTCGACCTCGAGTCCCAGGTGCCGAGTCACCTCGAGGTTCTTCGGCGCGACGTAGGCTTGCGACGTGGCTTGGAAGCCGATCATGTCGTCGGCTCTGCGGAAATAGCCCGAGACCGCGGCGTAGAGCGGTCGGGTTTGGTTCTTCAGCGCACGGCTGAAACGCGCACCGGCGTCGAGCGTGAAGCCGCTTTCGGTCGTGAGCGCCGGGTTGC
Source organism: Polyangiaceae bacterium (assembly GCA_036503835.1). GTDB lineage: Bacteria > Myxococcota_A > Polyangia > Polyangiales > Polyangiaceae > PMG-095. Next base: position 3,462 of record DASXWF010001468.1, read on the forward strand.
CGTGGACCGTGAGGGACATGCCGTAGAGCTCGCCGAGCGTGGGCACGCGCACGTAGCGGCCGGCGCCGCCGAACAGGGAAATCTCGCCGAGCGTCGCAAGCGCTCCGATGCGTCCGCTCGGCTCGAGCACGTCGCAGCTTTTTCCGGCACCGAGCGCCGTGGAATGACATTCGAGCGCAGCGAGCGGGCGCAACGAGAGCGCGGGGAGCACGTCGAGCTCCGCGCCCGCTACCAGCCGCCCGGTGAGCCGCACGGCGTCGATCACGGGCGCGGCGTCCACCTCCACTCCCTCGTAGCGGCGAAGGCGTTCGCTCGAGGCGTCCACGCCCGCTCGCAACCGCACGACCGGGCCGAGCTCCCAGCGGGCGGCGAGCGCCTGATCGACCCGCTCGCCGCGCGTGTCGAGCCGGGGCGTGCCGAACGGGAGCTCACCCGCCGGATCGTCGATGGCGGAGTTCGCGAAGAGCACGGACGTCCGGAGCTCGAGCGCCGCGCCGTCCCCGAGGCGCGGGCGGCCCGAGATCGCAGCGAGCGTTCGCGATACGCTCTGGGTCGCGGCCTCGGTTCGCAGCACGGCGAGACTCGTCGTGCCCTGCTCGCGCTCGAAGTGATTCGCGAGCAGATCGACGCGACCGCCGCCCATGTCCGTCGTGCCGAGCAACCAGACGTCGAGCAACGAAGCCTGCGCGTTCTCGAGCCGCGACGTGCGGTCGTCGGAGGGGACGAACACCGTGCCCTGATCGTCCTCGAAGTCGTAGTCGTTGTCCGCGCCTTCGAGCCGCACGCCGAGGAGCAAGCCGTGCGAAGGGCCTCCGCTGCCGGAGTAGGCATGAAACCCACGACTGCCATAGCTCCCGCCGAGGGCGGCGACCCCCGCGCGCGGCCGATCCGGCCGTAGCGGCTCGAAGAAGATCGCGCCTCCGAGCGTCAACCGATCCGCCTCGAGCGGCGCGTTCCCGCGGTACACCTCCACGCGGTCCATCATCCAGAGCGGCACGGTGGAGAGATCGGCGGCGCCGGCGACGTCGTCGTTGATGCGCACGCCGCCGACATATACGGGCGTCTCCGCCGCCGTCGCGCCGCGAATGGAAGCGGTGGCCGGCGCGCCCAGCCCGCCCGTTTCGACGAGCGAAACCCCGACCTGTGTGCGGAGCGCGTCCGCCGCGCTGAGGCCCGGAGCCTGAAGCTCCGAGCGCCGCACCGTGCTGCCTGCGACACTCGGGTCCTTCGGTGCCAGCGCCGGTGACAGCGGCGGGCCGCGCACCTCGACTTCCGTGCTAGGGCTCGCCGGTTCCTCGGCGCTCGCGCTGCGCACCACGGCTCCGGTGAGGAGCGCGACGCAGAAGCCCTGGACCCAGCGCATGGGCCGCGAGGTTAGTCCGTGGAAACCCTTCCTTTTCCCCTGTCTTTTCCACTGTGGAACCGGTTGACAGGCGCGTGACGGACCACTACGCTAACTCTTACGCATGCGTAAGGGTTGATCTTGCGCTGCCACTGGAAATGTCAGCACGCCGCCTACCCCTAGCAGCCTCGAACGAGCCGTCCCGGCCGTTGCACGAGCGGCCTGCCCCGGGTTCGCGACCGGCGAACGAGCGGCCCGTCGCTGCCGGCGAGGGAGAGCTGCTCCTGGTGGGCGACCTGGCCAAGGCGACGGGCAAGACGGTCCGCGCCATCCACCTGTATGAGGAGCTCGGGCTACTCCGGGCGCACGAGCGCTCGAAGGGCCGCTACCGCCTCTTCGCTCCCGATTCGCTGATCCGCGTGCGCTGGATTTCGAAGCTCCAGAACCTCGGCCTCTCCTTGTCGGAGATTCAGGAGCTCGTCCGCGAGCAGGAAGGCTCGGGCTCGGCGCCGCTCGCGGCTCAGAAGCTGCGCGACGCCTACGTCGAACGCCTCGTCGAGACGCGCCGGAAGCTCGAGGAGCTGCGGGAGCTCGAGGCGGAGCTCGAGCAGAGTCTCCTGTTCCTCTCCGCCTGCGATAGCGCCTGCCAGCCCGCGGTGCCCGTTCACTCCTGCACCACGTGCGAGCGGCATCCGGAGCGCTCGCACGCGCCCGAGCTCGTGACGGCCGTGCACTTGACCTGAGACCTCGATAGGACCGTGATGACCCTGAAGTTTCCCATCTACATGGACAACCACGCCACCACGCCGCTCGACCCGCGCGTGCTCCAGGCGATGTTGCCCTATTTCACCGAGGATTTCGGCAACGCCGCGAGCCGCACGCATTCGTTCGGCTGGCGCGCCGAGGCCGCGGTGGAGGACGCTCGCGACAGCATCGCGCGCCTGATCAACGCGGAGTCCGGCAAGGAGATCGTGTTCACCTCCGGCGCGACGGAGAGCGACAACATCGCGATCAAGGGCGTCGCCGAGTACTACGGAGAGAAGGGCAAGCACATCGTGACCAGCACGATCGAGCACAAGGCCGTGCTCGATTCGTGCAAGCGCCTCGAGAAGGAGGGCTTCCAGGTCACGTACGTCCCCGCCGGCACGAACGGCGTCGTCGATCCCGACGCGATCGCCGCCGCCCTCACCGACAAGACGATTCTGGTGAGCGTGATGCTCGCCAACAACGAGGTCGGCACGATTCAGCCGATCGCCGAGATCGGCAAGCGCACGCGCGCTCGCGGCGTGCTGTTGCACGTCGACGCCGTACAGGGTCTCGGCAAGACGCCGTTCGACGTGCGGGCCATGAACGTGGACCTCGCCTCGCTCACCGCCCACAAGATCTACGGCCCGAAGGGCGTCGGCGCGCTCTACGTGCGCCGCTCGAAGCCGCGCGTGCGCCTGGTCGCCCAGATGGACGGCGGCGGGCACGAGCGCGGCAACCGTTCCGGCACGCTGAACGTGCCGGGCATCGTCGGCTTCGCCAAGGCGTGCGAAATCCTGGAGCGCGAGGGCCCGGAAGAGGCGAAGCGCATCGCCGCGCTCCGCGATCGGCTCCACGCACGCATCACGAGCCAGATCGACCACGTGCTCCTCAACGGCGACCGCGAGCGGCGGCTCCCCGGCAACCTGAACATCTCCTTCGCCTTCGTGGAAGGCGAGGGGTTGATGATGGCGATCAAGGACGTCGCCGTCTCGAGCGGCTCGGCCTGCACGAGCGCGAGCCTCGAGCCGAGCTACGTGCTGCGCTCGATGGGCCTCGACGAGGACCTCGCCCATTCTTCGATTCGCTTCGGTCTCGGCCGCTTCAACACCGAGGAAGAGGTCGATTACGTAGCGGACCTCGTGGTAGCCAAGGTCAGAAAGCTCCGCGAGATGTCGCCGCTCTGGGAGATGCACCAGCAGGGCATCGACCTGAAGAGCATTCAGTGGGCCGCCCACTGACCCAGGATTTTCGGCAGAACGAGAGAAAAAGTCATGGCCTACAGCGAGAAAGTCATCGAGCACTACGAAAACCCGCGCAACGTCGGCAGCTTCGACGCGGCCGATCCGGAGGTCGGGACGGGCCTGGTCGGCGCTCCCGCCTGCGGTGACGTGATGCGCCTGCAGATCCGGGTCGACGCGGAAGGCGTGATCCAGGACGCCAAATTCAAGACCTTCGGCTGCGGCTCGGCCATCGCCTCCTCCTCGCTCGCCACCGAGTGGCTCAAGGGCAAGAGCATCGAGGAAGCGTCGACCATCCACAACAGCATGATCGCGGAAGAGCTGAGCCTCCCGCCCGTGAAGATCCACTGCTCGGTCCTGGCCGAGGACGCGATCAAGAGCGCCATCGACGACTACAAGAAGAAGCGCTCCGCACGCGAGGTGCTCTCCGAGCGCCCCGCCGCCTCGAACGAGGAACGAGCCAGCACCTGATCCATGGAAGCCTCCGAAACCATCCCGAACGCAGCGCCCGAGCCCGCTCCCCAGGCGGAGCCGGGTCCGTCCAAGAAGAGCGTCACCATCACGGACGCCGCGGTGGAGTACGCGAGGAAGCGGCTCTTGCAGCGCGGCACGCCGGACGCGGCGATCCGCCTCGGCGTGCGCGGCGGCGGCTGTTCGGGGTTCTCGTACGTGATCGAGTTCGCCGACGATCCGCCGCGCGAGCGCGATCTCGTGTACGAGGCCGGCGGCGTGCGTTTCTACGTGGACAAGAAGAGCTTCGTGTATCTCGCGGGGTCCGCGCTCGACTACGAGAAGACGCTGGTGTTCTCGGGGTTCAAGTTCAAAAACCCGCAGGAGGCGTCGCGCTGTGGCTGCGGACACTCCTTCACCGTCCGCTAGAGCGATTCCGGCGTTCAGCGGAACTCACCCGATCTTGAGCGATCCGTTCGAAACCCTCGGCCTCCCCGCGGCCTTCGACCTCGATCCGCCCGCGCTCGAGGCTCGTCACCGCGAGCTGAGCCGCGCGCTGCACCCCGACCGGTACGCCGGGCGGCCGTCCAGCGAGCGCCGCGAAGCGCTCGGGCGCGCGATTCAGGTCAACGAGGCGATGCGCGTGCTGCGCGATCCGATCCGGCGCGCCGAAGCGCTGCTGGCGCGGCGCGGGTACCTGGTTTCGGAGTCCGGCAGAGCGCCGGTGAGCCCCGCGCTCCTGATGGAAGTGATGGAACGGCGCGAGGCGCTCGCTGCCGCGCGCGGCGCGCGCGACCTCGCCCGGGTCCGCCAGCTCGCCGGCGGCGTCCGCGCGCGCGAAGCCGAGCTGACCGCGGTGCTCGCGCGTTCGTTCTCGACCGAGCCCGCCGATTTCGCCCGGATCGAGGCGCTGCTCGGCGAGCTCCGCTATCACCGCCGCTTCCTCGACGAAGCCGGCGCGATCGAGGACGACCTCGACGGAGGTGGGCCGTGAGCCTGCTCGACATCTACGATCCCAAAGCACCGCCCGCGGCGATCGGCATCGACCTCGGAACCACGAATTCGATCGTCGCGTACGTCTCGGACGGCAGCCCGGTCGCGCTCTCGACCTGCGACGGCGTGCCGCTCCTGCCCTCGGTCGTCTACTACGCGCCCGAAGGCGGCGTGAGCGTCGGTCGCGCCGCCGTGGGCCACGCGTTGCGCGAGCCCGAGCGCACGCTCGCGAGCGTCAAACGCTTCATGGGGCGAGGCGCCGACGATCCCGAGACCCGGCGGCTCGGAACGTACCGCTTTCGGACCCCGGCGAACGACGAGGAGCGGCGCGTGGTGCGCTTCGACGTGGGCTCGGCCGTGGTCACGCCGGTGGAAGTGGCGGCGGAAATTCTGAAGAGCCTGCGCCAGAGCGCCGTCGAGAAGCTCCGCAGCGTCGGGGGCGCGGTGATCACGGTGCCAGCCTACTTCGACGACGCCCAGCGTCAGGCCACGAAGGACGCGGGACGCGTCGCCGGGATCGAGGTGCTGCGGCTCCTGAACGAGCCGACGGCGGCCGCGCTCGCCTACGGCCTCGAACGCCGAAAGAACGGCACCTTCGCCGTGTACGACCTGGGCGGCGGAACGTTCGACGTCACCGTGCTCGTGCTCGACGACGGCGTGTTCCAGGTGAAGAGCACCGGGGGCGACAGCGCACTCGGCGGCGACGACATGGACCGCGCGCTCGCGGAGCGCCTGCTCGCCGCGATGGGGGCGGACGACGAGCGCACCCGCACGCCGGAGGTCGTGAGTCTCGCGCTCGCGAGCGCGCGCGAAGCCAAGCACCGTCTGACCGAGTCGAGCTCGGTCGAGCTCGACCTGCCGGCTCGCGGCGGCGGCGACTTGCGCGTGCGCGTGAGCCGCGAGGAGTTCGATGCGCTGATTGCTCCGCTGCTCGAGCGCACCGGCCGCGCCTGTCGCCGCGCGCTGCGCGACGCCGGCCTCGAGGCGGGCGCCATCGACGGCGTGATCCTCGTGGGCGGCGCGACCCGGGTGCCGCGCGTGCGCTCCTACGTCGCCGAGCTGTTCGGGCGCGAACCGCTCGCCGACATCGACCCCGATCTGGTCGTCGCGTACGGCGCCGCGCTCCAGGCGGACATGCTCTCGCGGGCGAGCGACGAGGTGCTCTTGCTCGACGTGCTGCCGCTCTCGCTCGGCATCGAGACCATGGGCGGCGGCGTCGACAAGATCCT